>URMI01000012.1 GCA_900548845.1 uncultured Clostridia bacterium
CTCGCTTCGCTCGGCACCCTCCCTTACACAGGGAGGGCAGGGAAAGAGCGTTTGCCCGTCTCTTACACAGGGAGGGCAGAGAACGAATGTGAGGCGGAAGGAGTGGAACGGGCGGCGTCCTTGTAAAAAAACGGCTGCCCCGCAGGACAGCCGAAAAACAAGTCTGTTTTTACTTGTGATGGCGCACGAGTTCGAGCGACTTTGCGATCTCCATCACGATGATGGGCACGATGGAAAGCCCGATGCCGATGACGTAGACCTGCCAGGGCAGATATTCGCTGCCGAAGCCGAACACCGTCATGACGCCCGGCGTGAACATGACGAACGCGATGAGCGCGAGCGCGATGAGCGTGACGATGTTGAGGAACTTGTTCGTGAACGGCCCCACTTTGAAGAGGGAGTGCCCCGAACGCATGTTGTAGGCGTGGAGCGTCTGCGAGAGGGCGAGCACGAAGAAGGTGGCGGCGCTGCATGCCTCATCCCCGAGACCGAATCCGAAGCGGGCGATGCAGTAGCTTGCGAGCGACAGTCCTGCGAACATACATCCCTGCAGCACGATCTGGATGCCGTAGCCGTGGGCGAAGATACTTTCGCTTTTTGAGCGCGGCTTGTGGTCCATGACGTCGGGCTCGAGTTTTTCCATGCCGAGCGCGATGGCGGGCAGGGAGTCGCCGATGAGGTTGATCCACAAGAGCTGGATGGAGATGAAGGGGGAGAACTGCCAGATGCACATCGAAAGGAAGACGACGATGACTTCGGAGATGTTGGTCCCGAGGAGGAAGCCCACGACCTTCTTGATGTTGGAGTAGATGCCGCGGCCTTCCTTGACGGCGTCGACGATGGTCGCGAAGTTGTCGTCGGTGAGCGTCATGTCGGCAGCGCCCTTCGCAACGTCGGTGCCCGTGATGCCCATCGCGCAGCCGATGTCGGCGGCTTTCAGTGCGGGCGCGTCGTTGACGCCGTCGCCCGTCATCGAGACGACCTGGCCCTTCTTCTGCCATGCCTTGACGATGCGGATCTTGTTTTCGGGCGAAACGCGCGCGTAGACGGAGATATGTTCGACTTCCTTATCGAGCTCTTCGTCGCTCATGGCGTCGAGTTCTGCGCCCGTGATGGCTCTGTCGCCTTCGAGCAGGATGCCGAGCTCCCTTGCGATGGCGGAGGCGGTGATGACGTGGTCGCCCGTGATCATGACGGGCTTGATGCCCGCCTTGCGGCAGACGGCGACGGCTTCCTTTGCCTCGGGGCGAGGGGGGTCGATCATGCCGACGAGCCCGAGGAAGGTGAGCCCGTATTCGAGTTCTTCGCTTGTGGGTTCTTCGGAAAGGGCGTCGAGCTCCTTATAGCCGACGGCGAGCACGCGCAGGGCGTCCGCGCTCATTGCGTCGTTGACTTTTCGCGCCTTTTCGATGTCGCCCGCAACGCAGCGCTGCGCCATGACGTCGAACGCGCCCTTGACGACGGCGACGAGCTTGCCGTCGATCTTGTTGACGGTCGTCATCAGCTTGCGGTCGGAGTCGAAGGGGAGGGAAGCGAGGCGGGGGCAGCTCTCGTTGAGGGCGTCCTTTTCGCTGCCCAATTTGTGCGCGGCGAGCACGATGGCGGTCTCGGTGGGGTCGCCGAGGTGCACTTCCCTGTCGCCTTCGAATTCGACGGAGCCGTCGCAGCACAGCGTCCCCCAGGTGAGGAGCTGTTTGGTCTTTTCGTCGGTGTTCGCGGGGTCGAAGGGGGTCGCTTCGCCGCCGTCCACATACGTCTTGACGAGCGTCATGCGGTTCTGGGTGAGGGTACCCGTCTTATCCGAGCAGATGACGGAAGCGGAGCCCAGCGTCTCCACGGCGGGCAGGCGCTTGATGATGGCGTTCTTTTTGACCATGCGCGTCACGCCGATGGAGAGCACGATGGTGACGACGGCGGGCAGCCCTTCGGGGATCGCCGAAACGGCGAGCGAGACTGCCGTCATGAAGAGCTCGATGAGGGCGTCGAGACCCTGCGTCGCAAGCCCGATGATGAAGATGATGGCGCACGCCGCGAGCGCGACGATGCCGAGGTATTTCCCGAGCTGCGCGAGCTTGTTCTGAAGGGGGGTGCGCACTTCCTTCTCGCCTGCAAGAAGGCCTGCGATCTTGCCCATCTCGGTGTTCATGCCCGTGCCCGTGACGACGGCGGTCGCCGAACCGTAGGTGAGCGAGCAGCCCGAGAAGACCATGTTGGTCCTGTCGCCGACGGAGGCGTTCCCCTTGACTTCGGCGCGCGCGTCCTTTTCGGCGGGCACGCTCTCGCCCGTAAGGGCAGATTCTTCCGACTTCAAGTTGGAGCTCGTCAGAAGCCTTGCGTCCGCGGGGACGAAGTCGCCCGCTTCGAGGTGGATGATGTCGCCGGGGACGAGTTCGGAAGCCTGGATGAACTTTTCCTTGCCGTCGCGCAGGACGCGGGCATGGGGGGCGGACATGTTTTTGAGCGCTTCGAGCGCCTTTTCCGCCTTGCTCTCCTGAATGACGCCCATGACGGCGTTCAGGACGACGATGAAGATGATGAGGGCGGGTTCGACGAATTCGATCGCTTCGCCTTCGCCCGTGCCGAACACCTCATAGCAGATGACGCCGAAGGAAACGCACGCCGCGATGAGCAGGATGATGATCATCACGTCCTTGAACTGCTCGAGGAAGCGGACGAACATGCTCTTTTTCTTCTGTTCTTGGAGCTTGTTCTCGCCGTAGCGCGCCCTGCGGGCCTGCGCCTCTTCCTCGGTGAGCCCCTTCCGGGCGTCCGTCGCAAGGTCTTTGACGACGTCGCCTTGCGGGCAGCTGTAAAACTCTTGTCTTTGCACTTTGGAAACTCCTTTTTCTTATTTTCTCTTTTTTCTTGATTTATAACAGCGCAGAAAGCATCCTGCGTTATTTTCACGGGCGGCATTCGCCGGGCGGGCGAAACGCGCTTTATTCAATTCGCTCAAAAAAAAGATAAGAACTCAGGGACCCCCGAGTTCTTATCACTGGGCATATGGTTTCAGGGCTTTCTTTCCCCGACCGTTTTGTTGTAAACGCAAAGCGTATCATCGTTTATTTGTTGGCAAAGGCAGCTTCCTTCAGTGTATAGACGAGGGTGCCGAGCGACTGCACGACGGGCACTTCCATCTTGAGGAGCACGTTGCGGTAGGTGTTGTTGTTCGGATCGGTCGTCGCGGCATACACGAGCGTCTGCGCCTGCCCCGAAGGGGAGGAGCGGTAGACGAGCGGCACTTCCACGGCGTCGAGCTCCTGTTTGACGGCGGTGCCGCCCATCGTGAAGTCCACAGCCGTCTTGACGGCGGCGGAAGATTGGGTGTTCGACGAAGTCCCCGCTTCCGTGACGTGGCCCATCACCGAATTGATGGTGCGGAAGGTAACGCCTGCGGAAAGGTCGAGCCCGCGCAGGGCAAAGAGGATCTGTTCGTTGTCGAGATAGGTCGTATCTCCTTCGATCTCGTATTCGCGCGTTTCGGGGTCGCGGCGTACCGTTTCCCCTTCTTCGGTCTTGTATTCGGTGAGGTCGGTATAGACGGCCGTCGCCGTGGTGAGTCCCGCGTCGTAGCTGACGTCATAGGTATAATGATAGGTCCGGAACGCGTCTTCGAGCGATGCGGGCGACGACGTTTCGGGCGAGGTGGAAACAACTTCCTTCTCGCTTTTGACGGGCTGCAGCCCGTAGCTCACGGGCAGGAAGGAGACGGTGGACTTCACCGAGTCGGTGAACGTTTCGCTCGCCTTTCCTGCAAGGAGATATCTGCCCGAGATGGTAAGTTCGGTGGTGTAGATATAGCCTTCCTTCGTGCTGCCGTCTGCAAGCGTTAAATTGTCGTTGATGAGCTTCGTCGTGTAGCTGCCCTTGTCGTATTCCACGGAAAGGCCGCCCGAGGTGTCTTCGGCAGGGGTGAATGTCACTTCATAGGTGAGCTCTTCGAGCGTATCGCCGACAGAGCCGCCGAGCGCCGTGTTGCGGTACCAGTTCGCCGTAAAGGAGAGGGGGACACCGCCGCTGCACGCACAAAGGAGGGTGAGGGGGGCCAAAAGGATGAGCCCCGCCATGCGGATCTTCTTCATGGAAGCCTCCGTTTGAGGGATGTCGTGACCTATTATAGCATATATTTTTGCGTTTGTAAAAACAAATCGCCGAAATAAAGAGAAATTTTCATGAAAATCGCGCCGCAAATGTGCTATAATGGAAGCACGTTGGGCGGGACGCCCCTTTTGTTCCCGCCCGAAGGAGGGGATTATGCCCAACATCATCGGGGCGCCCACGCTCGACGATGCGCTCTCCGCCCTTTCTGCCGCCGTCTCGGAAAACGAGGGAAGGGGGGAAAGGACGCTCATCTTCTGCGAAGACAAGGTGACTTTGCTCGCGGAACGCGCCGTGCTCGAAGCGGTGGGGGGCACCATGCTCACCGAGGTCACCACCTTCGCCCGCTTTCTTTCGGGGGCGAAGACGGGCGCGCGCCTTCTTTCCAAACAGGGGTCGGTGATGGCGGTCTCCGCCATCCTTTCCGCAGAAGAAAGCGAGCTGAACATCTTCCGCCGCGGCGCCGCGCAGGCGGTCTACGAAACGCTTGCCCAGCTCATGGCGTCCCGCGTCGATGAAGAGCTGCTCCTGCGCGGGGCGGAGGAAGCGGAAGGCACGCTTTCCGCAAAACTCAAAGATCTCGCGCTGCTGCTTTCTGCTTACAAAGAGTTTCTCCGTGCGCGCGGGTTCGTCGACGAGAGCGGCTATCTCGCCCTGCTGCCCGAGGCTCTCTCCGCCGCGGGCCTTCGCGAGGCAAACGTCATCTTCTTCGCCTTTCCCTCCTTCACCCGTCAGGGGCAGGAGGGCATCGAGGCGGCGTTCGATGCCGCAAAGAGCGTTTCGGGCATCTTCCTCGCGGGGCGGGCGGGGCTCTATACCAATGCGGCGGCGCGCCTGTTCCGCCTCATTGCGGCGGAGCGCGGCGTTTCGGTGCCCGCTCAGCTGAAGAGTTCTCTGAACGAGGATGCAAAGCGCCTCTCCGAAGGGCTCTACACCCCCGAAAAGCTCGTGGGCGAGCCCCTTCCCACCGGACGCGTGCGCGCCTTTACCGTGCTCGACGAAGAGGCGGAGTTTTCCGCCGTTGCCGCGCTCATCAAAAAACATGTCGCGGAAGATAAGCTCCGCTATTCAGACTTTGCTGTGCTCGTGCAGGACAAAGAGAGTTTCCCGCTCGTGCGGCGCGTCTTTTCCGCCTATCATATCCCCTATTTTGCCGACGAAAAGCGGCCCTTTTCCGAACATCCCTTCTGCGCGTTCCTGCTCGACGTGCTCTCCGCGGCGGCAGACGGCGCGCTGCCCGACGAAGCGGACGCCGTCGCTTCCTCCCTCTATTTCGGCGACGGCGGGCAGTACCGCAATTATCTTCTGAAATACGGCGGCTACCGCGGCGCGGTGCGGCGGGAGATCAAGGATGGCGAAGCCGTCAAGGGCTTCGACCGCGAAAAGCTTGTCTCCTGCCGCGAAAAAATGCTCTCGTTCCTTGCGCTCTTTCCCGCAAAGGGCAGCGGCGCTCGGTATGCGGAGGGCGTAAACAAACTCATGGAGCTCACGGAGGCGGAGCGCGTCACCGAAGAGCTCAGGGCAAATTTCACGGGCGCGGAACACGCCTTTTTGGACCTTTCCCCCCTCAAAGGCGTGCTCGATGAGATCGCCTGCGTCGCGGAGGAGACGATGAAGGCGGGCGAGTTTGCCTCCCTCCTCAGGAGCGGGCTGGAAGCTTTGGAGATCTCCATGATCCCGCAGTCTACGGACGCCGTGTTCGTGGGCGACGCGACGGAGAGCCGTTTCGCGCGCGTCAAAGTGCTGTTCGCGGCGGGCCTGAACGCGGGGCTTCCCCGCGCCTCGCAGGATACCGCCGTCATCTCAGACGGGGAAATTTCCCGCCTTTCCGAGCTGGAAGTCGTCATCGAACCTGCGATCGCCGAAGTCAACGCCCGCGCCCGCGAGGGGCTGGCGCTCAACTTGTGTTCTTTCGAAGAACGGCTGTATCTTTCCTGCCCCTTACGCCGCGGCAGCGAGGAGAGTGAGCCGGGAGAAATTTACCGCTCGGCGGAAAAGCTCTTTTTCATGCCCGCGATGCCCGGACTCTTTCCCTACGACTGTTCGGAGCGCCTGCCCGCGATACGGGCGATGCTGCGCCTGAAAAACGCGCGCAGCGAACGCGAGCGCGAGCGGTTTTCTTCGCTTTCCGCCTTTCTGGAAGCGCGCGGGGAACCCGTAGCCCGTCTTCTGGGCGAGGACAAAAAGCCGCGCGTCGCGCTCGAAAAACTGTATTTCCGCGGCGCAGCTTCGCCCACCCTGCTCGAAACGTATTTCGACTGCCCGTATAAAGGGTTTGCTTCGCGCGGGCTGAGATTGCAGGAGCGCGAAGAGCGCACCGTGATGGCGACGGACACGGGCAACTTCATGCACGCCGTCCTCGAAACGGCGGCGCGCAGCTTTTCTGCGCTCTCTTCCGAAGAGGAGTGCCGCGCCCTTGCGAGGAAGACGGGCGAAGAACTTCTGAAAACGCCCCGCTTTGCGGCGCTTGCCGATACCGGCGCGGGCGCCTACACGGGCGAGCGGCTGCTCGCGGAGGGGGAGGAGGTCGCCGCCGCTGCCTATCGCCAGCTCGCCGCTTCCGAGTTTGCCGTCCTGAAGACAGAGGCGCGCGTCTCCCTCAAAGAGCTCGCCCTCGAGGGCAAGACCGACCGCATCGATACTTCGGACGCCTATGTGCGCGTCATCGACTATAAGACGGGGGAGATCGAAGATTCCGCGACCGCCTATTATACGGGCAGGAAGCTGCAGCTCGAACTTTACTTGAAGGCCGCTTCCAAAGGCGGCGTGCCCGCGGGGGCGTTCTACTCCCCCGCCGCAAGCGATATTTCCTCCCCCGAAGACGCCGCAAAGCGCTTCCGGATGCGCGGCTTTTACAGCGGGGACGAAGAAGTCGTCCGCCGCATGGACAAGTCGCTCGGAGCGGGCGGCGAGAGCGCCGTTTTTGACTACAAACAGGGCGGGCGGGCGTCCGATAAGGCGATGGACGGCGAAGAGTTTGCCGCCTTCCTCGATTATTCGGTGCTCGTTTCCGAGAAGGCCGAACGCGAGATGAAGGAGGGCAATATCGCCCCCTCGCCCTATAAGGGAGCGTGCAGGTACTGCAAATTCCGTTCGCTGTGCGGCTTCACGGGCGAGGAGCGCAGCGAAAGCGCCGTCAAGTGCGGCGAGATCGCCCGCATCGTCAAAAAGGAGAGGGGGGAAGAATGAGTCCGAGACCGACACCCGAACAACAGGCCGCGGTATCTGCGCGCGGCAAGGTCATCGTCTCCGCTTCGGCGGGGAGCGGCAAGACCTTCGTCATGATCGAACGCCTCGTCTCCCTCATCGTGGGCGGCGCGGACGTGAGGGAAGTGCTCGCCGTCACCTATACGCGGAAGGCGGCGGCGCAGATGCGCGAAAAACTGCGCACGGCGCTCGTCAAAGCGGTGGGAGAGACGCGGGAAGAGGGCGCGCGCGCCCGCCTCAAAGAGCAGCTTTCTTCGCTGCCCCTTGCCGATATCTGCACCATGCACGTCTTCTGCGCCCGCCTCGTGCGCACCTATTTCTATGTGGAGGGCATCGACCCCGCCTTCCGCATCGCGGGGGAGGACGACGCGGAGTGGAAAACCTATTCCGCCCGCGCCCTCGACGAGACCTTCGACGAAGCCTACGAAAGCGGCGGGGAGGAGTTCCGCGCCCTGCTTTCCTTCTATTTCCGCAAAAAGAGCGACAGGACGCTCCGCGGGCTCGTCCTTCAGATGAACGCCGCCGCGGAGGACACCGCCGACCCCGAAGCGCGCCTCGGGGAAGCGGGCAGGCTCACCTTTGAGGAGCTCGTCTCCGCCGTCTGGGCGCGCATCAGGGGCCGCATCGGCCTCTTCGGGCGCGAACTTGCGGCGCTTTCTCCCGCCTTTGCGGGCAATAAGGCGGCGGAAAAGCTGATGAGCGCGCTTCTTGCGCAGTTTTCCGCCCTTTCGGAGGCGGACGGGCTGTTCGCTGCCGCCGCGCGCGCCGAAGAGCTTGCGGGCGAACGCCTGCCCAACGCCCCGCCCGCGACCAAGCTTTCGGGAGAGGAGCTCGACCGCGTATTGAGGCTCAAAGCGGTCTCGGAAGCCTTTAAGGAACTCAAAAAGGAGCTGCGCTCCTTCGAAAGCGAGGAGACGGAGCGCCTCCGCCACGAGGACGCTTCCGCCCGTGCCCGCGCGCTCGCCTCGCTCGCCCTTGCCTACCGCGCCCGTTTTCAGGCGCTCAAACGGGAGGCGGGCATCCTCGACTATCACGACCTCGAACACTGCGCCCTGCATGTGCTGCGGGACGAGGATATCCGCGCCGCCGTCAGGCAGAAATACCGTTATGTGTTCGTGGACGAATATCAGGACGTCAACCTCGTGCAGGAAGAGCTTTTGCGCCTTGCGGGCGGGGAGGAAGTCTTCCTCGTCGGCGACGCGAAGCAGGCGATCTATGCCTTCCGCGGCAGCCGTTCGCAGTACTTTCTGCAAAAGACCAAGGAATTCCCCCTCTCTCTCACGCTGAGCGAGAGCTTCCGCTCCTCTTCCGCCGTGCTTGAAGCCGTCAACGACGTTTTCTCCCGCGCGATGACGGAGGAGACGTGCGGGCTCGATTACGAAAATACCGCCCAAATGCGGGGCGGGGCGCGCTACGGGGAACACGGGGGCGAAGTGCGCTTCGTGCTCGTTCCCGAAAAGGAGAAGGCGGAAAAGCGGGAGCGCGGCGTCTATTCCGTGCTTGCGCCGCAGCCCGAAGGGGAGGAGGACCGTCTGGCGCGTACCGTCGTGCGGCTCGTCAGGCAGCAGCTCGGCACGATGTGGTTCGACGCCGACGAAGGGAAGGAACGCCCCGTCGGGTACGGCGATATCGCCGTCCTTGCGCGCACCAACGGGGGCGCGGCGGAGCGCGCCGTGCGGGCGCTCGGCGATGCGGGCATCCCCGTCGCCGCCACGGCGGACGTTAACGTCTGCGATTTCTGGGAAGCGCGCCTCATCCTCGACTGGCTCTCCTTCCTCGATAACGGCGAGCAGGATATCCCCATGGCGGGGGCGATGCTCTCCTTCCTCGGCGGCATGACGGAAGAAGACCTCGCCGCCGTGCGCGCCCGCTTTCCCTCCCCGCCCGCCTTTCGCACCGCCTGCCGCGCGTATGCGGAGAAGATGAACGACGCCGTTTCCGCCCGTCTCAACGATTTTTACGCGCTTGCGGAGCATTACCGCCTGCTCTCCCGCGTGCGGACGGCGCGCGAGACGATCGGCATGCTCCTTTCGGACGGGCTCGAAGCGGAGATCCTCGCCAAAGAGGAGGGGGAACTGCGCCTTCGCCGCGTCCTGCGCCTCATGGAGAGCGCCGAGGGGAGCGTCTCCGCCTTCCTGCGCCGTCTGAAGGCCTCGGGCTATAAGGTAGACTTCCGCGAGAGCGGCGGCGAGAACGCCGTCAAAGTGCTCACCATGCACGCGTCCAAGGGGCTCGAATATCCCGTCGTCATCCTTCTCGATATGGACCGCACCTTCCACGGGGCGGAAACGGACGAGGTGATCTCGTCGGACGCCCTCTCCTTCGCGCCCAAGAGCTTCGACCGCGAAAAACGCGCCGCCTGCCCTACGTTGCACCGCTATGCCATCGCCGCCGAGCAGGTGGAAGAGGAGCGGAAGGGGGAACTCAACCTGCTCTACGTCGCCATGACGCGCGCCAAGTATAAGCTCTTTCTCGTCTTTCAGAAGGCGCCCTCCGACGTGCCGCCCGTGCTTGCCCGCAGCTTTGCCGATCTGATCGGCGGGGCGCGCTTCCGCCGCTATTTTTGGGAGCTCCCCGAAGAGGAAGCGCAGCCGCCCCTTTCCCTGCCTGCCGCAGCGGTGGGGGAGGACGCCCTTTCCGCCGTGTACGCGCGGCCCTACCCCCTCGAAGAGAGTACCCACCTTCCCGTCAAGAGTTCGGCGACCGAGCTCGTCAAAGCGCAGCTCGCCGAATGGCAGCAGCTCCCGCCCGAAGAAGAGTCTGCGGGGGGCGGCCATTCCGCCGAAGAGGGCACTGCCTATCACGCCTTCCTGCAGCATGTGCGTTTCGGCGCACCAGTCCGGGAAGAGCTTGCCCGCATGCGGGAGGAGGGGCTGCTTTCCGAAGAGCAGCTTGCCCTTCTCGATGAGGAAAAGCTCGGGCGCATCCTTTCGCTCCCTTCCCTGCGCGAAGCGGCTTTGTGCGGGCGCGTCCTGCGCGAACAGACCTTTCTCCTTTCCCTCACCGCGCGCGAGGCGGGGCTTGCGGAGACGGACGATACGATCGTCTTCCAGGGCGCCATCGACCTTCTCGCCGAGACGAAGGAAGGCTGGCTGCTGCTTGACTATAAGTTTTCTTCGCATTCCGAGGAGCGGCTGCGCCGCGATTACGCCCCGCAGATCGCCCTCTACAAAAAGGCGGTCGCAAAAGCCATGCACGTTTCCGAGGAGAGTGTGCGCGCGCGCATCCTCAACATCGCCCTCTGCCGCGAGGCGGAAATGGACGGGCGCGACAGATAACGCCCTTTTCTGCCGTCATCCTGCAAATTTTTCCCCCAAAAACGGGGTATCATCGCAAAGGAGTATCTTATGCAACAATCGATCATCTTGGACATCAGGGAATTTCTGGAGCTCATGGCGCAGCTGCCTCAGTGGCTGCTCTACTTCGGCGTGCCCGCGCTGCTCCTCCTTTCGGGGCTCATCCTCGCCATCGTGCATGCCGACCGCGCCTTCCCGCCCGTCGCGCTCTTTCTGGGCGCCGTGGGGCTCGTGCTGGTTGCGAGCATCGCCGAAACGCTCGGCGATTTCATGGTCTGGGCGGCGCTCTATCTCGCCGTCGCGGCGCTCACAAGGCTGCTCTTCTTTATCCCTTTCCCCCAAAAGAAGAAAAAAGACCGCGACGAGGACATCTACGCCGCCTTCCATGCGCCCCTTGACGAAGGAGAGCTTTCGGAAGACGCCCCTCTTGTCATGAGCGCCGAAGAGGGGGAGCTGCAGCTTGCCCACGTCGACTCTCTCATCGGGAGCCTCAGGGAGAAAGAGCTCGCGCCCGCCGACCGTCTGGAGCTCGACGCCGTGGCGCGCACGCTCGAGGACTGCCGCGGCAGGGCGCTCACCGCTGCCGAACAGCGCACCCTCAACGACTGCCTCTCTTCCGTTCTGAAGCTTTCCGCCAAATACAGCCTGTAAATTGCGGAGTTTTATTTGCAGCGCCCG
>URMI01000013.1 GCA_900548845.1 uncultured Clostridia bacterium
GCCTCGCGGATCCGCTCATCAGGTAGGTCTCGTTGAGCACATACTCCCCGTTCTCGCCCTTATGCGTCGCGGTATTTGCAAGGGCGGTGAAGAGTTCGGGCATGCCGTCAAGTTCGTATTCCTGCCCTGCGGGAAGCGTCGGGACGGCAGGCGTGATCGTATCATACGAAAGCCCGAAGGCGATATCCGTGCCGCCGAATGCCAGGGAAACGGCTTTCAGAAGGGGCGCACCCTCTGCATCCGCCGTCTTTTCGAGTCCTAAAACAAGGTCGCTGCCCATCCCCAGAGCGCCGCCGCCGAGGGTCAGGGAGAAGGTATCCTCCCCCTTGACGACCGCCGCGATGAGTTCATCCGACGCCGTACCGCCCGCCGCGCCGCCGAAGAGTTCGTCGAAGACGCCGAAGAAATCAAGCGTTTCCAAAAGGCTGTCGCCGATCGCAGAAAGCCGCCCAATCGTCGCATCGTCCACCCAATGCGCGATAAAATAGTCGTTCAAGATGTCTTCGTCGATGCCGAGAAGAGGGAGTGCAGACGCCACGAGCGGCAGCAGCTCCTGCGCGGAAGCCGTGACGACGAGGGGCTTGTATCCCGCCTCGCCTTCCCGCAGCCGCGATGCCGTGACGTAAAAATCGAGCATCCCGTCCCCATCGCCGTCGAGCACCCACGCCTCCACATAGAGGGGCAGGTCGCCTTCTTTGAGCGCCGTCACCGAGACATTCAGATGCAGATAGCAGTCGGCGCTGATGGTAATGGTCTTTTTGTCCGTGTCGATCCGAACGGGGAAGTCCTCTCCGTGATAGAGTTCGGCTTCTGCCGCGATCTGCCCCGCGGAAGTCGTCACAGGCTCCAGGGTGAGCTTCACGCTGTTCCCGTTCACCGTGCCCGCTGCCGCCGTGAGATATTCGGCAAGATCTTTGAGATCGTCAAGCCCGAGATAGGTGATGCGCGGCATCGAGAGCCATTCATCGAATTCGTCGAGGGAGAGCCCCGCGCCGAGGGAGAAGCCCTCGCCCGTGTATCCGAGCCCCACCGAAGCGATGCCGAAGCGCTCGTCCGCCACGGTGAGGGTGATATTTTCGCCCGAAAGGCCGAAGAGCCCGCCCGGGACTTCCGTCATCGTAAGCCCGCTCAAAAGCGCGCCGAGATCGAAGGAAGCAAGATCGAAGCCCCCCGAAAGCCCGTCCAGGTTCTGAAGCGCGCCCGAAAGCGAGGAAAGATCGGGCAACGTGATGCCGAAGTTTTCCGCAAGAGGCGCAAGATCTGCAAACGCGTCGAAAAGCGTTTCCGCAAGCGCGGGGAATTCGTCATAGGCAAGCGAGATGCCGAGGCCGCCGTAGGCGATGCGCACCCGCGTGCTGTCCGCAGACAGGAAGAAGCGGTGCCATCCGCCGCCGAGGGAGAGTTCGCCTTCGAGCGTCACTGAGAAGCCGTACTCCCACGAGAGCGTGCCTCGTTGGATATTGACGGGGAGCTGAACGCCGCCCGCCTCCAGAGAAAGGCTGCCGTCGAAGGAGAACGCCTTCTCTTCGATCATCTTCAGAAGTTTTTGAAGGACGGGCTGCACGTCGATGCAGTCCTGCTCGCTGTTGATATAGACGGGGTTGCCCTTATAGAGCGTGATATCGAAGTGCAGTGCTTCGCAGGAAGCGGAGAGCGACTCGCCGTCCACGGCAAGTTCGATGTTGCCCGTCAGATATTTGATGCCGAGCGCACGCATGATCTCGTTGCCGTTGACGATGAGCGAGAGCACGCCGTCCTCTTCCGAAAGGGAGGGCACGACCTTGGAAAAATCGAGCGAAAGGAAGTTGTGAAGATAGTCGACCGCCTCTTTTTCTGCCTCGCTTCCGAGCGGGAGCGACGAAGTGAAAAGCGAGATGAGTTCTTCGGCATCCAGGCGCAGCGTAACGCCGTCGATGATGGCGAAGAGATCGTCCCCCGCATACTCGACGGTGACGAGCTTCCCGAGCCCGCCCGTCGAAAGATAGAGCTTCGCCCTGACGACAACGGGATCGATGCCGAAGTAGACCGTACCAAAGATGTTGAAGTTCTCAATATCGATATCGACGTCTGCACGGAAATAGCCCGTCGAGAAGATATCCGCAAGCGTCTTCGCATAGGGCAGGATGTCGGTGTATGCGTCCGCGTCGACGGAAACAAGCTCGCCTTCGGAGAGCGCGATGCTCGCCCCGAGCGCTTCCGCCGTCACGACGCCGTTCTCGGAAGTGAGTACGACTTCGCCGAGTTCGAACGTTCCGAGGTCCATGCCCAAAAGTTCCAAAAGCTCGTTCCCCTTGACGGCGACAATGAGCGCCTCCTCCTTCCCGGAGACGGAGACGAGCGAGGAAAGTTCTCCCGAAAGCGCGCTTTCAAGCAGCGTATCAAGATCGAAGGAAAGTCCCTCCGTTTCCAATGCAGGAAGTTCGAGATACTGCCCGAGGAAGGAGAGCGCCTCTTCGGCGTTTGCCTTGAGCTTGAGGCCGTCCACTTCGAGGAAGATGGCTCCGTCGCCATAAGCAAAGGAAAGCTGCTTTTCGGCGCCGTGCAGGGTGAGGGCAAGCTCGCCCCCGACCGCGCCGCCCGCAAGCGGCACGTTGAGCACGCCGCGGAGAGCAACTGCCTCTCCCGCGATGCTGCCCTCGTAGGCGATCTCCGCGCGGACGGCGTCCGACGTCAGAAGGGAAGCGATCGTCCTCAAATGGGGCAGAAGATCGGGGAATGCCACCTTTTCCGCCTCGGGAAGTGCCGCGGGAGCCTCCTTGCCGTAGGCAAGTTCTAAGGAAAGAGCGAGCCCTTCCCTTTCGATCTGCGTGGAAACATTCCCGAGCGATGCGTGTCCGTTTTCATCGAGCAGGAAGGAAAACTGCACGGGAAGAGAGAGGGAGCCGAGCGAAAGCTGCGCCGAAAGCGAAGCGCTCGTCTCGTCGTAGGAAAACTCCCCTTCGCCCAGCCCCGCGAGCAGCGCGTCGAGGTCAAGCCCCTCGCCCCCTTCCGAAAGCGGGAGCGCCCCCATGAGCTCTTCGAGAGCAAGCTTTCCGCGGATGCCGCCGTACTGCAGGTACGCCTCCCCTTCCTCCAGCCAAAGCTGCAGGATGCCGAAGTCGGCGCGGAGCGCGATGGTATCGGGCGTCATATCGCCGATATCGAGATAGACGGCGCCCTCCAAGGGCGTGCCGTTGAGCGTCAGGGAAAGATCGAAGACGACGGGGCCCGTGAGCACGCTCCCGAACGCTTCACCGAGGCATCCGACCGCCGTCGGAACGTCCTCTTCGGGGCCGCTCACCTCACTGCCCGCATACTGTTTGAAATAATCTTCGTAGGCAGAGCTCTTTGCGCGCTCCGTGCCGTATTCATACTGCGTCGTAAAGGCGGAAGAACAGCTGACCGAAATGCCCATCGTCGCCTTGTACGACTCTTCCACCACGCTTTCAAGCACCTGCCACTCGTCGTCGAAGGTATAAGTGATGCGGATGGACGTAAATTCGGGAAGCGCCGTGAGGCCGCCCGAAAAGACCATCTGATTGGCATAGTGCGCGGGCGCTTTGTCCCCCGCGGGGTCGAGATAGTACGTCTGCGAATAGGTGCCGTCCTCATTTTTGACGACCTCATCGGCGGTGAGCAGCGTCTCTTCGTTGATGATATAGACGGAGAATTCCGTCGCGGGAAGGCCGTTCTCCGCAATGAAGTCTTTGAGATACATATGGGCATACGGTTCGCCCGACTTCCACTCGCAAGAGAGCATCTCCTCAAAGCTCGAAGCGTCGTAGGTGGAACCTAAGCGCCACATCACCTCGTCGCCCGTATAGCAGAACTGCCGCGCCGCTTTGACCATCGCGCTCGACGTGATATCCGCCACGATGAGCACGCCGTCCGAATACTGTTTGAAGGTGCTCACCGACTGCTCCATGATGGAAGCGTCCGTCGTGCCGTGCATTTCGGAATACCACGACTCCTGCGCCTTGAAGGCGGCGTTCATGTAGGCGATGTTTTCGAGCGCCGTGTGCATATCGGGCGTCGAACCGTCCTCGGGCACGGGAGCAGAGACGGTGACAAAGCCCTCGTCCACGACATTGGGGGCCGACTCTTCGAAGAACTTCGGCACGAAGACGCACGCCCCTACCGCAAACGCCGCCGCGACCGTCACCGCAGCCGCAGCTTTGAAAATTTTCTTTCTCGCCCGAACGGGGATATATTCTGCGGACTCTTCGGTCGCCGCACTCAGTTTTTCTTTCATGTCCCTCATCTTGCGTCCTATGACGCATGTCATAAAATGATATGACAGTATCATACCTGAATTATGACATTTTGTCAACTTTGTGAAGCAGCCTTCGGCAAAATTTTCCAAAAAAAATCTCCGGGAAGCGAAGTCCCGGAGAATGCTTGAAAGCGGCTCAGCCGCGGTTGAGTTTGAATTTTGTGACCACCACCTTCTCTTTGCCCGCAAAGGAGAAGAGATCGTTTTCCGCCGCCCCCATAAAATCTTTGCCGAAGACGTCGAAGAGGCTTCCCGAGAGGCTGAACTCGGGGAGCGCGCCCACGAGCTTACCGTCCTCATAGAGATAGGCGAGCATGACAGGCAGCCCCAGCGTGCCGTCGGGCGTCATATCGCCGCCCGACGTGACGGCAACATAGACGGCCTTGCCCTTGACGATATCGGAAAGTTTTGCGTGCGTATTTGCGACCGTCACCCCGCCGAACCCTGCCGCAGGGACGGAGTCGAAGCTCGATGCCGCCGTCCCCGAAAGGGGCAGCGAGAACTGCTGTGCCGTGCGCTTGCACGTCGCAAGCCCTTCAAAGACGCCCTCTTTGACGAAACAGAACCTGTCCCCTTCCTTCACCGTGCCTTCGGCATCGAAGAAAGGATAGCAGCCGCGGTTGCGGGGCGCGCGGTCGGTGAGAAGGGAGAACTTCTCGTTGAACACCTTCTCGCCCAGCCTGCCCTTCAGAAGGCTTGTGCCGCTCATGTACCCTTCCGCCGCCATCTCGCGGAGCGCATAGGGCGCAGCTTCCTGCACGGAGAGGATGACGGGCAGCTCCTCTTCGGGCAGCGGGAGCTTCTTGTTGTAGACGTTGAGGAGTTTCCCGATGTCTTCGACGATGGCGTCCTCGTCGTAATACGACTGTACCGCAGAGTAATCGAGGTCCATGATGTTTGCGGAAGACTTTTCTTTAATGACGAGGAAGAGGACGAAATAATTCCCGCGATAGGAAAGATCCGTTCTCTTGCTGTTCGTGTAGGAGGTCTCCTCCTCCCCGAGCATCACCTTGTTGGAGAAGATGAAATCGGGATAGGCCTTGCTGAGCCGCTCCGCAAGGCGGGAGACCGTCTTTAAAAAGTCCTTGGGTTCCAAAATGGATGCCCGCCCGTCCTCATGGCGCACGCTGTGCTCCGTCAGAGAACAGGGATAGGGAATGCCCTGGCAGAGCGCCTTCTTTGCGCGCTCCGTAAGGGTTTCGTCCGCCTCGTCGCCCACGCACGCCGCAACGCCGATCTTGCCGTCCTCATAGACGCGGACGACCTTTTCCATGTCTTCGTTGATGCGCAGCGATTCCGCGCGGCTCGCCGCAAGATTGCAGCTGTAAGTTGTCGATCTCGTGATGATACGTTCGCGTTCCATGACTGCTCCCTCCTTACTGTACGTTCATCTTCGAAATGCTCACATACGGGCCCCCGAAGCCGACGGGAAGCGGGTACTGTTCCATCTTGCCGCAGCCGCCCGTCACAAAGGAGAACATCTCCGCATGATCGGAGAGCCCGTCGATGAGGTCCAATGTCTCGAAGACGTTGCCCGTGATGACGGCGATCTTGACGGGATCGCCCACCTTTCCGTCCACGATCTCATACGCGAGCGAGGGCGCGATCGTGAAGGTGCTCATGCCCGAGCCGTGTTTGAGCGTCTTGATATAATAGCCGTGTTGGATGCCCGCAAACAGCTCCTCTTTCGTCTTGTCGCCCGCGTCGATGACGGTGTTCGTCATGCGGACGATGGGCTCATAGTCGCAGCTGATGGCGCGGGCGTTGCCCGTGGGCGATTCGTCAAGGTCCGCCGCCGTCGAAACGGAGTGCAGCCGCCCCGAAAGTACGCCGTTTTTGATGAGATAGGTCTTGGTCGCTTTGGTGCCTTCGTCGTCGTAGGGCGTGTAGCCCGACCCGAAGTCGATGCCGCTGTCGTAGATGGAGAGGATGTCCGCCCCCACTTTGGTGCCGAGCGCCCACTCCTTCTTCATCGTCTCGTCGCCGAGCATGAAGTCCGCCTCCGACTTGTGGCCGAAGGACTCGTGCGCAAACACGCCCGCCACGACGGGCGCAAGGATGACGGGATAGACGCCCGCCTCCACCGGCTTTGCGTGCAGGAGGAAGTTTTCCGCCTCCAGAACGGCGCTTTTGAGCTCCTCTTCGGGAACGGAGAGTTCCTCGAAGCTGAATGCCGAGCGCTGGAACATTTCGGAGAAGTTATCCTTCTCATTTGCAAGCGCGAAGGAAAAGACGCAGCCGCAAGTCTGATAGTCCCATTTGAGGGAAGCGCCCTTGGAAGAATAAAATTCAAAGGCGCTGTAACGGTCGAGATAGAGCGCGATGCTCATGCGCACATAGTCCGAGGCCGCAAAGACGGGGAAGCGCGCTTCGAGCAGCTTCTGCTTTTCGGCAAGCGGCACTTTTTTCACGCTCTTTCCCGCAAAGAGCATCTTTTCGTCCGTGTTCGCCTGGAAGCGTTTGACGACGGGATGCGCCTCGATGTCCTTATTGGGCGCCGCACTCTCGTAGAGGCGATCGAGCTCGCCCTGCAGATCGTCCACTTTGTAGGTGGAAGCATAGTACCAGATGTTGCCGTCGAAGACGCGCAGAAACGCCTTTTTCTTGGCCGTCTCCTTGCACTCTTCGAGCCTGCCGTCGCGGTAGCGGATGCTCGTCGTGAAGCGGTCCTCGATGCGCACGTCCGCATACAGATCTTTCCGGAAGTTTAACATAGTCCTCCTTTTCGGCACGGGCATCCCCCGCGCCCAACTTATCAAAAATTGTATCACAAGACGCAAAAAAAGTCAATCAAGCAATGCTTGAAAGACTTTTTTCTCCGCTTAGTTGAGCTGTTCGCTCTTTTGGATGTTCTCTTCTTGAAACTGCTTCATGTAGAGGGCGAAATACGCTCCCCTGCGGCGCAGGAGCTCTTCGTGCGTGCCGCGCTCGACGATCTTCCCGCCGTCCACGACGAGGATGATGTCTGCCTGCGTGATGGTGGAAAGGCGGTGCGCGATGACGAAGCTCGTCCTGCCTTCCATCAGCTTCTGGATGGCTTCTTGAATGAGCTTTTCGGTGAGCGTATCGATGGAGCTCGTCGCCTCGTCCAGAATGAAGATGGCAGGGTCTGCCAAAATGGCGCGCGCGAAGGAGAGAAGCTGTTTTTCGCCCGTCGAGAGCGAGTTGCCGCCCTCGCCGATGCGCGTATCGATGCCGTGTTCGAGGCGGGATACGACCCCGTCCGCCTTGACGGCGCGAAGGGCAGCGGAGATCTCCTCTTCCGTCGCGTCCTCCTTGCCGTACAAGAGATTTTCGCGCACGGTGCCCGAAAAGAGGTGCGGCGTCTGCAGAACGTAACCGATATTGCTGTGCAGCCAATGCACGGAGCGCTCGCGGACATCCCGCCCGTCGATGAGGATGCGCCCCTCCGTCGGCTCGTAAAATCTGCATACGAGGTTGACGAGCGTGCTCTTTCCCGCGCCCGTCTCCCCCACGATGGCGACGTTGGTCCCCTGCGGCACGTCCAAAGAGAAGTGTTCGAGGACGTTCTCTCCCCCGTCGGGATAGCGGAAGGTGACGTCGTCAAAACAGACATGCCCGACAAGGGGCTCCCAATTTTCGCGCTTGGGGAAAAAGCTGTCGCCGTATTGTTCGATGACTTCGGGGGTATCCTTGACGTCGCCCTCGGCAGCGAGCAGCGCCGTCACGCGTTCGATGTTGACCTTCACCGTGATGAGGTCGGAAAAGCAGTCCACCGACCACTGCACGGGCTCCATGATGCCCTGCGCGTACGTCATGAAGACGGAGAGCGTGCCGACGAGGAGAAGCCCGTCCGCCGTCAGTGCGCCGCCGTACCACAGAACGAGCGCAAGCGCCGCGGAGGAGGCAAAGGCGATGACCGTCACAAACAGCGCGCGGAAATGCCCGATCTTGGAAGAGCGTTTCTGCATCTTCCCCGTCGAAGCGAAGAAGCGGGTATCGAGATCGTTTTCGATGAAGAGCGTCTTCGAGGTCTCCACGCCCGTCACGCCCTCGTTGAAGGCGCCCGTGATGGCGGAGTTGAGTTCGCGCGCCTCGCGGTTGAGCTTGGTGAGCTTTTTCTGAAAATAAACGGAAACGAGCGCCACGAGCGGGATGACGACGATGACGCAGAGCGCCAGAACGGGCTGCAAAGCGAGCATGACGACGACCGCGCCCAGCACATAGATGACGTTCCACACGCCCGAATAGGTATCCCACGCGATATTGCCAGCGATATTGGAAGGGTCGCTCATCACGCGGGCGTGCAGCCGCCCCACGCTGTTTTGGCTGTAATAGGAGACGGAGAGCCGCTGCAATCGGTCGAAACAGGCGCGGCGGATATCGCGCAGAAGATACATCTCGAGCTTGCTGCAGTTAAAGCACGCGATAAAGTCGAGCACGCCGCTCAACGCGAGCACGCCCACATAGGCGCAGATAAAGAGCGCGAGCCCTTCCGTCGTCTTTTCGGCGATGAAGTGGTCGATGGCGTACTGCTGGAAGAGGGGCAGAATGACCTGGAGCCCGCCGACGATGAGCGTAAAGACGACCATGACGGCAAACTTTGCGATATGCGGTTTTAAGAAGGGCTTCATCTTGCCCAGCCCGAAGAAACGGAGCTTTTCTGCGGCGGGCGCAGACTGCCCCGGCTTGATATTCTCAGCCATACAGTTCCTCCTTGAGATCTTCGGGAAGCGCCATCTGCATCTCGTAGATGGTGCGGTAGATGCCCCCTTTTTTCATGAGTTCTTCATGCGTACCCTGCTCTGCGATGCGCCCCTCTTCGAGCACGATGAGCATTTCCGCGCCCATGACTGTCGTCACGCGGTGCGAGATGATGAGTTTGGTGACGCCAGAAAGGTTTTCCCCGAGGCGGGCGCGGATCTTCGCGTCCGTTTCGCTGTCCACGGCGGAGAGGGAATCGTCGAAGACGAGCACGGGCGTCTTGCGCATGAGGGTGCGGGCAATGGAGACGCGCTGTTTCTGCCCACCCGAGAGGGTGACGCCGCGCTCCCCCACTTCCGTTGCATATCCTTCGGGGAAGGCTTCGATATGTTCGTCCACGCAGGCAAGGTGCGCCGCACGGCGGATGTCCGCCTCCTCCGCTTCGGGGGCGGCGATCGCGATATTCTCCCCGATCGTGCGCGAAAAGAGGAAGCCCTCCTGCAATACAAAGCCGACCGCACCCCGGACCGTCGCGGGGGAAAGTTCGGAAATATCCTTTCCGCCGATCGTGATCTTGCCCGAAGTCAGCGGATACAGCCCGTCCAAAAGATAGGCGATCGTCGACTTCCCGCTCCCCGTACCGCCGAGGATACCCAAGGTCGTGCCCTCCTTCACGGTGAATGAGACGTCGGACAAAACGGGCTTGCCTTCTTCATAGCCGAACGTCACCCGGTCGAAGACGATATCCCCGTGCAGAGGTTCCTGACTTCCGTAGACCTCTTCCTTCGCATTCATGATCTCTGCGATGCGCCCGAGCGCGATGCCCGCGCGGCTCATGTTGGAGATGACCCGCCCCAGCATATTCATGGGGCCGACGAGCAGAGTGTTGTAGGAGATAAAGACGATGAGATCGCCCGCGCTCAGCGAACCGTTCACGCAGAAAACCGTGCCGAAGATGAGGATGAAGAGCAGCTGCAGGGCGGTGAGAAGGTCGCTCGACGTCCAAAAGAGCGCGCTCTGCCGCATGACGCGCACCCACTGGCCCGTATAGTGCGTGTTCTGCGTTTCGAACTTGTCGCGCTCCTCCTTTTCTCTGCCGAACGCGCGCACGACGCGCACGCCCGTGAAGTTCTCCTGCGCGATGGTGGAGAGCACGCCCTCCTCTTCGTCGCACTTCTGATATTCGGGGAGAAGTTTTGCAAAGAACACCGCCGAATACCCCACGACGGCGGGCAGGAAGGCGGTCGTGATGAGCGCGAGCCGCACATCGGTCAAATACATCAAGGTCAGCGAGAGCACGATCATGATGATGATGCGAAGGAGCGTCACGAGCTGCCCCGAGACGAAGTTGGAGATGGCGTCGACGTCGGAGGTGCAGCGCTGGATGATATCGCCCGTGTTGTGCGTATGGTGCCAGGAAAGGGGCAGCCGCTGCAGGTGCGAAAAGAGCGTATCGCGCATGCGCTTGAGCATGATCTGATTGGCGTGCAGCGTAAAGAAGTTATTGCCGTAACGGAAAAGCGCCGTGACGAGCGAAAGCGCCACGACGACGAGGGCGATGAGCCAGATATTTTCCTTGAGCCGTTCGATCCCGCCGAAGATGCGGACGAAGATCTCGTAGGAAGACGAGACTTCCTCCGTGCCGATGACGCAGTCCACCGTAAAGCCGATGAGCTGCGGGATGAGCACGAGGAGAAAGGTCATAAAGAGATTGCAGAGGATGCTCACGGCGAACAGCCCCAGGCTCCCCTTCAGAAAATAGACGAGCATCCCCGTCTTCGTAAAGCGGGGTGCGTTTTTGCTTTGTTTCATAGGACTCCCAAAAGCGGGCAGCCGGATATTCAAGCGTTTTGTAGCTGCTCGCGGTGCGCCTGCAAGGTGTACAGGCGGTAGTATCTCCCCTTCTTTTCGAGGAGTTCACGGTGCGTGCCCTCTTCGAGGATCTCCCCGTGGGAAAGCACGATGATCTTATCCGCATTGCGGATGGTGGAAAGACGGTGCGCCACGATGAGCATGGTTCCGATATTCATCATCTTTTCGAGCGAATCCTGGATGAGCACTTCCGTCTCCGTATCGATGTTGGCGGTCGCCTCGTCGAGGATCATGACGGAAGGCTTATGCACGATGGTGCGCGCAAAGGAGAGGAGCTGGCGCTGCCCCGCCGAGAAGTTGTTGCCGCGCTCGCGCACTTCTTCGTCCAGCCCCTTTTCGAGCTTGCCGATGAAGGAAGAAG
>URMI01000014.1 GCA_900548845.1 uncultured Clostridia bacterium
AAATAAAAAAGCCGCCTACGCTCATAGAGATTGCAGACGACGGCGATATGCCTTTTTAATTCCGTTCGGGTGGGTTCTTGGGTGGGCTTTATCAAATTATTTAGGGGGAACAAATTTGAAAAATGCAAAGGCTTTACTGCTTGGCATAAGCGTGATTTATTTTAATGACGAAAGCAAAAACATATATGCCGATTTGCCGCCGAATAAAGAACAAGCAAAACGGCTGTCAAAGCGGATCTATAAAGACGCAATGACAGCCGTTTGCACGGAGCAAGCCAGCGGTAAGGCATTAGCCCCGGCTTGCGACTAATTGTTTGCCGTATAGCGGATAATCCGAAAGCGGTAAATCGACTTGGCAATAGTATTCAGTTCTATTTATCTGATATAATACAGTGTGCGTTTTTGCGGCTTTCAGTTCCACCACGAGAAAAGGCACCCTATAAACGGTGCCTTTTCTCGTGGCGGAGGGAGGCGAGCCGCAGCCTCGTCATCGCGGGGCGGGAAGGCGACGGGCGGAACGGCATGCCGCAAGATCATAGGGAAAAATATGAAAATCGATATCGTGGAAAAACTGACGCCGCATGTGACGGAAGCGCTTGTCCGCCTTTGGGAAGCCTCCGTCAGGGCGACGCATGACCTTCTGACGGAGAGCGAGATCGGACGCATCGGGGCGTATGTTCCCGAGGCGCTGCAAAGCGTCCGTCATCTTGCCGTCGCGAGGGAGGAAGACGGCTCCGCCGCGGCGTTTCTGGGCGTGAAAGGAAGGCGGATCGGGATGCTCTTCGTTGCGCCCGAACAGCGCGGGAAGGGGATCGGGCAGGCTCTCATAGCCTTTGCTGCCGAAAAATTTTCTGCCGACGAAGTGACGGTCAACGAGCAGAATGTGCAGGCGGTCGGCTTCTACAAGAAGATGGGGTTCGTGCCGTACCGCAGAACGCAGACGGACGAGCAGGGCGGGCCTTATCCTCTTTTGTATATGAAACGGTGAAGGGCGGGGGGAGCCCTTTGAACGAGCAATTCTCCCCAAAACAAAACGCCGCGATATAAGCGGCGTTTTTTTCATGCGGTTTTTTGCGTGTTTGGCTCGCTCTCCTTCGGGTGTTTTCTCAAAAAGCATACGAAGAACAGGAGGCAGGAGAGGATGGCGGAAATGAGTTCCGTCACCCAGAAGGCGTGCCACACGCCGACGGCGCCGAAGGGGAGAGAGAGAAGATAGGCGATGAGCACGATGACGAGATAGCGCAGAAGGGAGATGACGAGCGAGGGCATCCCCATGCCGAGTCCTTCGAAGGTGCCGCTGATGACGACGGATAGCGCCGAGACGATGAACCCCGCCGAGATGATGCGAAGGGCGGAAGCGCCCGCCTCGATGGTCGTATCCGTCTCCGAAAACAGCCCCATGAGCTGCTGCGGGATAGTAAGACAGAGGATGGTGCCGACCGTCATCACGCCGATGCTCAAAAGCAGGGTCAGGCGGAAGATGGAAAGCACGCGGTCTTTTCGTCCCGCGCCGAGGTTGTATCCGACGAGGGGGCGGATGCCCTGCACGATGCCGCTCACCGTAAAATAGATGAAGGTCTGCAATTTATAGTAGACGCCGAGGATGAGCACATACGTCTCCGCAAACGCCGCAAGGATGGCGTTGAGCAGGGTGATCATGAAGGAGGGCAGCGCCATGTTGAGCGAGGCGGGGATGCCCACCGCATAGAGCTTGAAGGCGATCTTTTCCTTTGTGGGCTTGCCGAGGCGGATCTTTACGGGGATGTTCGCCCGCCGGAAGACGATGAGATAGGCAAGGAGGGAGAGGCACTGCCCGATGCCCGTCGCGAGCGCCGCGCCCATGACGCCCATTTCAGGGATGGGACCGAGACCCGAGATGAAGATGGGGTCGAGGATGATGTTCGCGACGGCGCCCACCGCCATGCAGAACATCGTCGTGACCATCTTGCCCGTCGCCTGCAAAATTTTCTCGAAGGCGAGGCTCAACGTGAGCACGGGCGAAAAGGCGATGACGACATAGAAGTATTCGAGTCCGTAGGAGACGGTCATTTCGTCCTTCGTGAACATGCGCAGGAAGGGCGCGATGAAGAGGCAGCACAGCCCCGCGAGCAGCACGCCGTGGACGGCGCTCAAAAGGACGCCGAGTGCGGAGGCGCGGTCGGCCTCGCGGTGGCGCTCCGCTCCCAGATAGAAGGCGACCGCCGCGTTGATGCCCACGCCGAAGCCGATGCCCACGGCGTTCGCAAGGTTTTGCAGCGGGAAGACGAGGGAGACGGCGGTCATGGCGCTCTCGTTCCATTGCGCGACGAAGTAACTGTCGACAATGTTGTAGAGCGAGTTGATGAGCATGGAGAGGACGATGGGAAGCGCCATCTTCAGCACGAGGGGCAGGACGGGCTTTTCTTTCATGAAGGTCTGATCCATAAGTTGGCTCCTTTGTGTTGGGGTTAAGGGCGGCTGCCCGAACGGGCGAGCAGGGGGGATAAAAGGCGGCTGCCCGAACGGGCGAGCAGGGGAAGAGGCGCGTGGGGGCTTGTAGAGGCGCGCATGGGGCGCTTTATAAGGCGCACGGGCGAATTTTGCCGCAAAAAAGCCACACGGCGGCGGGGCTGTGTGGCGAAAAGATGACTGAGCAGGAAAAATCCACAACGATTTTCGTGCCGTTATCATATCACGGCGGCGGGGCGGCGGTCAAGCGATTTTGCGGCAGTTTTGCGCGAGCTCTTGACAGAAGGGGGCGGATGAGGTATGATAGAGGGCGGGGGAATACTATGATCGAAAACATCCTCTTCGACCTCGACGGGACGCTCACCGAACCCTTCGAAGGCATCACCAATTCCGTCCTCTATGCCCTCCGTAAATGCGGCATCGAGGAGGGGGACAGGGCAAAACTCAAAGCGTTCATCGGGCCGCCGCTCGTTTCGTCCTTTTCGGAATTATACGGCATGACGCAGGAGGAAGCCCGCCGCGCCGTCTCCTTTTACCGCGAGTACTACGCGGAGAAGGGCATCTTCGAAAACGCGGTCATTGCGGGCATCCCCGAACTTCTCCGTGCGCTGCAAAACGAGGGGTGCAGCCTCTTTGTGGCGACGTCCAAACCCGAGCCCTTTGCGGGGCGCATCATCGAGCGCTTTTCCCTTTCCCCGTACATTGCGCGCGTCTTCGGGGCGAGCCTCGACGAAACGCGCATCGAAAAGGGGGAAGTCATCGCATACGCCTTAAAAGAGGGCGGCATCGCGAAGGAGAGTGCCCTCATGGTGGGGGACCGGAAGCACGACATCCTGGGCGCGAAGGAGAACGGCATCCGTTCGATGGGCGTGCTGTTCGGCTACGGCAGCCGCGAGGAGCTTATTTTCGCAGGCGCGGATGAGATCGCCGAAACGCCCGAAGAAGTCTTGCGGATCTATCAAAAAATCAAAAGCGCGTGAGCGCGGAGCGCGGCAGGGCCTGCCGCAAAGGAGCAAACGATGTTTGGTTGGGCATTTTTGGGCTGCGGCAATATCGCCGAGCAAGTCGCGAATGAGCTCGTTAACGAAGCGGGGCAGAGGATCGTCTCCTGCTGGAACCGCTCGCCCGAGCGCGCGGAAAAGTTTGCCGTCAAGTACGGCTCGCGGGCTTATCGGACGGCGGAGGAAGCGTTGAAGGCGGAGGGCGTGAACGCCGCCTATATCGCCGTGACGGCGGACAAGCACCTCGACTATATCCGCCTGTGCTTGAATGCGGGCGTGCCCGTTCTTTGCGAAAAGCCCTTCACCGTCAACGCGGGGGAGGCGGAGCAAGCCTTCGCGCTCGCGAAAGAAAAGGGGCTGTATCTTTGCGAAGCCATGTGGACGTGGTTCAACGCGCCCGCACTCACCGTCCGAGCGTGGCTGCCCAAGATCGGCGCCGTGAAAAAGGTGACGGCGAAGTACTGCGTGCCCATTTCGGGCAATCCCCGCCTCGTCGACCCCGCCCGCCTCGGCGGTGCGCTCGTCGATATCGGCGTCTATCCCATCCGCTATGCTTACGAACTCTTCGGCATGCCGAAAAAGATCGTCTGCGAAGGGAGCGTCGAGGGCGGTGTCGACCACAAGGAGAAGGTGACGCTCTTTTACGACGGTTTTGAAGCCGTGCTCGGGATCGATATGGACGAATTCAAGGGCGAAGAGTTCGTCATCGAGGGCGAGAGGGGCGCGATCCGCGTGCCGTGGTTCCACGCGGCGCAGGAAGTCCTCCTCACGGGCGAAGAGGAGGCGCGCTTTGAGGACGGCTCGCCCAAGTACGGCACCGAAATGGCGCGCGCTGCGGAGGAGATCGCAAATGGGTGCAAAGAGAGCGCGTTCTGCCCGCCTTCGCACACGGTGGACGTCATGCGCATCCTCGACGAATGCAGGCGGCAGATGGGGCTCGCCTACCCGAGCGAACGCTGAGCGCGCGGCTTTATGCCGCATTCCGCGCGGCATTTCGGCGCGAAAAGCCGATATGATACAGCCGAAGGGGGGGAACAAGCCGCTTTTCGGCTGTTTTTTTGTTCAGTCACGGTCCAATCATGCCCATGTCACACAAAGTCGTGACGAAATATGGGTTTGACCGCGCGCCAAAGAGCGGTATAAATATAATAGAAGGAGGTGAGCCTCTTGAAGACTTATATCATCACCGGTGCCAACGGTTTTTTGGGCAACAACATCATCCGCCTTTTGCAGAAGGAAGCGTGCGACATCCGCGCCCTCGTGCTGCCCGGGGATCAACTGCATTCCCTGGACGGCCTGCGCTGTACCCTCTATGAAGGGGACGTCACGAAAAAGGAGTCGCTTTCCGAGATCTTCACCGTTCCGGGTGATGCGGAAGTCGTCGTCATCCACTGCGCCGCCATCGTCACGGTCAAATCGAAGTTCGATCCCAAAGTGCAGGAAGTCAATGTGAGCGGTGCGCTCAATATCGCCGAAAAGGCGCTTTCCGTGGGGGCGCGGCTCGTGTATGTTTCGAGCGTGCACGCCATCCCCGAACGCGGGCAGAAGGTCGTTTCCGAAACCAAGGAATTCGATCCCGCCCTCGTCAAGGGGCAATACGCCAAGACGAAGGCAGAGACGGCGACCGCCCTTTTGAAGATGGTCAAAGAGCGCGGGCTCGACTGCGTGATCGTGCATCCTTCGGGCATGCTCGGGCCGTACGATTTCGGGCACAGCCACTTAACGCAGCTCGTGCTCGATTTTAGCAACGGCAAACTCACGGCGTGCGTCAAGGGCGGCTATGATTTTTCCGACGTGCGCGACGTGGCGGCGGGCATTTTGAGCGCCGCAGAGCGCGGCAGGACGGGCGAGTGCTATATCCTCTCCAACCGCTATGTGGAGATCAAGGAACTGCTCGATACTATCAGCGAGGTGCGCGGCACCAAGAAGATCAAAGTGGTGCTCCCCATGTGGCTCGCAAAAGTCACAGCGCCCCTTTCGGAAGCCTATTATGCCATCCTGAAATCGCCGCCCCTCTATACGAGGTATTCGCTCTATACCATCTCCCATCACGTCGAATTCACCAACGGGAAGGCAAAGAAGGAGCTGGGCTTTTCTAACCGCTCCATCCGCGAGACGGTCGCAGACACCGTCCGCTGGCTGGAAGAACAAAAGTGCATTTAAGGCGCGGTCGCTGCCGCAATAAAAAACGGAGCTTTTCGGCTCCGTTTTTTGCTGTTATGGATCATGGGTGAGAATGCACCCCAAGGGCGGAAAGATCAGAAGACCAGAAGATCGGCGGAAGGGGCCCCGTAGAAGGCGGCAAGGCCCTTCAGAAGCTCATGATAGTCGGCTTTTGCGAACGTCTCCACGGCGGAGTGCATCGCAAGCTGGGCAAGCCCCAAGTCCACCGTGCGGACGGGCACCTGCGCAAAGCCGATTGCCCCCAGCGTGCCGCCGCTCCGCATATCCGAGCGGTTGAAGAAGGTCTGGAACCTGACGTCCGCGCGCGAGAAGATGCGTTTGATGACGGCGGAAGAGAGGGCGTCCGTCGTATAAGCGCCGCCCGCGTGCCCCTTGATGACGACGCCCCCGCCCATCACGGCGCGGTTGGTGGGGTCGCACTTTTCGGGATGGTTGGGATGCAGCGAATGCGCGTTGTCGAGCGAGACGGAGAAGGAGCGGGAGAGCATCCGCTCATATTCGCTCGCCGAAAGGCAAAGGGCCTCCGCGATGCGGGAAAGCACGCTTTTCAAAAAGCCGCTGCCCGCGCCCTGCAGCGTGTGGCTGCCCACCTCTTCGCTGTCGAAACACGCCGCGACGAGCACCCCCTCGCCCCCGTCCGTGTCCGCCAGAGCGGAGAGGGAAGCGGCGACGCTCGACAAATTGTCGATGCGCGGCGAAGAGAGAAATTCCCCGTGGCTGCCGCTTGTAAAGGGCTGTTCGGCGCAGGCGGCGAACAGATCGAAGGAGAGCGCGCCTTGAAGGGCGCTTCCGAGTTCCTCCTTCCCCAAAGACCAGAGCGGGAGAAGGTCGGTCTGCGCGTTGGGGGAGAACTTTTCGTTGACCGAGCGGTCCATATGGATGGCGAGCGAGGGGATGACGATGTTCTCTTCGCTCACATAGGGCTCGGAGACGAGTATGCCCTCCTTTTCGCGCACGATGCGCCCCGCGATCTTCAAAGGGCGGTCGAAAAAGGTGTAACAGATGCCGCCGCCGTAAGGTTCGACGTTGAGCCGCGTGAAGGCGCCGTCCGAAAGGGCGGCGTTTTCTTTGAGCTTGAGGGCGGGCGAGTCGGTGTGCGTGGCGACGATCTTGAAGGCGCTTTCGGGGCGCTCCCCGATGCAAAAGGCGATGAGCGCGCTGCCGCCCCGCGTGACAAAATATTGCTTGCCGCGCTCTAAGTTCCATTCCTCGCCCTCGGAAAGGGCACAAAAACCGTGCGCCGAGAGAAAGGCGGCGGCGTTTTGAACGGCCTGAAAGGCGGTGTACGAGCTCCCCAGATAGCGGGAGAGCCCTTCGACGGAAGAAAGTTCGTTCATATTCGTTCCTTGATTTGTATTACTTTCTTACAGTATATCACATCTGCGCCAAAATGCAAGCGGGAATCACCGCGTGCTGTCTGTGTGTTCATCCAGGCAGAGGATGTCGTTGGCGTCCACATCTAAGACTTTACAAAGATTGGCAAACGTATCGAGCGCGGGCATGGAACGGCCGGAAAGATATTGGCCGATGGTCGGCTGACGAATGCCTAAGCGTCGTGCGAGTTCGGTTTGGGTCATCCCGCTGTTGCGAATGGCTTCAGCGAGTCGTTCTCTGATTTGTTCCAATGTGATCATGATTTGTTCCTCGCCTTAAAATTATAGAGGCAATGCCTATAATATGCTTGACTTATAGGCATTGGCTATTGTGAAATTAGAAAAAGCACTCCGGAGGTCATGATGGAACAAGGAAAGTGTTGGAACTGCCGCTATTTCAGCCGCTATTATACCAAGGAGACGACGCGCTTTCGGTCGACAAAATTCGGGCGCTGCTGTAAAGCGGGGGAGGCGGTTGAAAGCAATGGCGGCTGCGAACGATATATGCGTAGAGAGCGTTGCAAACGATCGGAGACGATGCTGAGGGTCTGCCTCGGCGATATCCTCCGTCAGCTCAAAGAGCTCAGGTGTATCCTGGAAGAGGAGCGGGAGACGCGCGATGAAGACGGCAAGTAAAAGATGCGTCACTTGCGCGTATTTCCGTAAACTCTATCGTTTCGGAGGATGTGGTTTTTTTCGAAACCGTGGGGAAAAAGAACGGTACTGCGTTTTGCGGGAAGCCTTCGTCTCTTCCGAAGACGGCTGCCCTTTATGGGAGAAGAAGGAGAAAAGGAAGCCTCTTTCTTCCGAAGCCCTTGTGCAGGGGGAGAGCGACGTGAAAAGGCTGATCGAGCTGCTATAATAACGGTCAAACCCCGCATTGACAGAAAGAGCAGAATGTGATATAATATAGCCATGTTAGAAAAATTCCGTAAGGCCCTGAGAAACTGGGTCACAAAAGTTTACATCGACATCACGGGAAGCCCCTTAAAGCAGGGTGAAAATCTGGCGCCGCAGGGAGAGGCCGCCGTAGATCCCGCGATGAGCGAACTTCTCTGCCGTGCCGCGGCGGAAGGGGCGGTGCTGCTCGAAAACGACGGCACGCTGCCTCTCAAGGATAAGTTCGCCCTCTTCGGGCGGACGCAGGCGGACAGCTTCTATACGGGCTACGGCTCGGGCGGCGACGTCATCAAGCCCTATCAGGTGAGCATTGCGGAGGGCATCCTGAAAGAGCGCGGGCTTGCACCCGATCTCGAGCTGTTGGAGACCTACCGCAAGTGGGCGAAGGAGCACCCCGTCGACCACGGCTATTGGGGCAACTGGCCGCTCAACTATCCCGAAATGCCCCTTTCGGAGGACTTTGTGAAGGGCGTTGCGGCGCGCGCGGAGACCGCCGTCGTCGTCTTGGGCCGTGCCGCGGGGGAGGACAGGGACTGCCTCCTTCAGGAGGGGAGCTACTATCTCAAGGCGGAGGAGCGCAATATGCTCGCCCTTGCCAAGAAGTACTTCAAAAAGCTCGTCGTGCTCCTCAACATCGGCAACATCATCGACTTTTCGTGGGTGGACGAGTTTTCTCCCAACGCCGTGCTCCTCTTGTGGCAGGGCGGCATGGAGACGGGCAACGCCTGCGCCAAGCTCTTGTCGGGTGCAGTCTCGCCTTCGGGCAAGCTGACGATGACCATCGCAAAGCGCTATGAGGACTATCCCGCAAGCAATTTCGGCGACGCTTCCCACACCGATTACACCGAAGATATCTACGTCGGCTACCGCTATTTCGAGACGTTCGCAAAGGAGAAGGTGCGCTATCCCTTCGGCTACGGGCTGAGCTATACCACCTTCTCCGTCGATCCTTCCCTCACCTATGCCCAGCAGGGCGCCGAGATCTGCGTGAAGGTCAAAAATACGGGGAAGTGCGCGGGCAGATGCGCCGTTCAGGTGTATGTGCAGAAGCCCTTCGGGAAAGACGGCAACCCCAAACGCGAGCTCGTCGGCTTTTATAAGACGGGACTCCTTCCCGCAGGCGGCGAGGAAGAGGCGGTCATCCCCGTGCCCGTCTACCGCGTCACGACGTACGACGAGGAGACGTCGTCCGAAGTGCTGCTCGGCGGGGAATATGTGTTCTTTGCGGGCGAAGACGTGCGTTCTGCAAAGGAAGCGGGCCGCGTGACGACGGAGGGCCGCGTTTTGCGGCACCTTGCAGAGCGCGGCGCGCCCCGCATGCCCTTCCCCGTCTTCCGTGCGGAAGACAAGGGCGGGGAATATGCGCTCATCCAAGTCCCCGTGCGGCTCGCAAGATCGGACGTCAAGGCGGAGATGGCGGCTTCCATCCCGCCCGAGAGCCTGTGGGAAGTGCACACGGAGCCATGTACCTTCGAGGATGTGAGAGCGGGGAAAGTGCCCCTCCGCGCCTTTGTTGCGCAGCTCTCCTTTGACGAGCTCGAAGCTGTCTCCCGCGGCGACTACAAGATGAACAGCCCCTTGGGTCCCGAGGGCAATGCGGGGGCGTTCGGCGGCGTGCTGCCCTCCCTCAATAAGAAGGGGGTGCCGCCCGTCATCACGACGGACGGGCCTTCGGGCATCCGCTTAAAGCGCGCAAGCTCGCTCATCCCCATCGGCACGCTGCTCGCCTGCACCTTCGACGAGGCGCTCGTTTCCGAAGTGTATGCGGGCGTGGGGGAGGAGATGAGAGAGCGCGGCAGCGACGTCTTGCTCGCCCCCGGGATGAACATCCAGAGGAGCCCCCTCTGCGGGCGCAACTTCGAGTACTATTCGGAAGACCCCGTCCTTTCGGGCAAGATCGCCGCGGCGGCGGTGAAGGGCATCCAGAGCGCGGGCGTTTCCGCCTGCCCCAAGCACTTTGCGTGCAACAACCAGGAATTCAACCGCAACAACCACGACGCGCGCGTCTCCGAACGGGCGCTGAGGGAAATTTATCTGAAGGGCTTCGAGATCTGCGTGCGCGAGGCGAACCCGCACTGCATCATGACCTCGTACAACAAGATCAACGGCGTGTGGGCGCATTACCACTTTGAGCTCGTGCACGGCATTTTGCGCGGCGAGTGGGGGTTCGGCGGGTGCGTCATGACCGATTGGTGGATGAAGAGCGCGCGCTGCCCCGAGTACCCCAAACTCAAAGACAACGCCTACCGCATCCGCGCGGGCGTCAACGTGCTGATGCCGGGCGGCGACTATATCGGGAAGCGCAAGCCCGACGGCACCGTGCGCGCCGCCATGAAGAAGGGCGGCCTCACGATGGCGGAGCTTCGCCGCAATGCGGAGGAGGTGTTGGGCTTTGTGCTGCATTCTTCCGCTGAACTCCGCGAAAAATGAGCTATGGGAGAAAAAACAGGCAAATATGAGTACTTTACGCATCACGGGCAGGGGCGTTTGCGCGCGGCCTGCCGATCGGGCGGAGCTGCATCTTATTGTGCGCCGCGTGGAAAAGACGTGCGCTGCCGCCTCGGAAGCGGCGCAGGGGGCGGTGAAAACGCTGTGCGCGCGCCTTCGTGAACGCGGGTTCGACGAGAGCGGGCTCAAGACGACGGACTTTTCCGTCTCGCCCGAATATGAAGAGGCGGAAGGCGGCATGCGCCGCCGCGTGCAGACGGGCTATGCCTGCCGCATTGCGCTGCGGTTTGAGCTTCCCTTCACGCCCGAAGGGCTCTCTGCGGCTGCCGACGCGCTCTCGGAGGGCGCGGAGGAGCTCTCGATCGCCTTCTCGGTGGAGGATACCGAGGCGGTGCGGCGGGAGGTCGTCCGCTCCGCCTGGGAAGACGCCCTGTCGCAGGCAACGCTCTTTGCGGAAGCGAGCGGGAGAAGGGTGGGCGCCGTAAGGGAAGTTTCGCTTTCCGTCGGCGGCGCGCGGGCGATGAATTTCGGCGGGGCGGCGGCGCTTGCCGTGCGGGCAGCGAAGTTCGATCTCACCCCCGACGACGTGCGCGCGGAAGGCACC
>URMI01000015.1 GCA_900548845.1 uncultured Clostridia bacterium
TCCGATCTAAAATGCAAAAAAGACGGCTGAAATTTGCGAAAAAGGGCAAAAATCAGCAAAAATATCCGTTCAAACCGTTGACATCGGCTTGACATTATGGTAGAATGTTCAAGCTGTGTCATTGCGGCGTATAGGGTTGAGACGGGAAGTTACTGAAAAATCGAGGTCGGAAAGCCCCTCGGCAGATAATTTCCGTTGACAAATGTAGGAGCACGACTCCTGCGACTAACCGAGGCTTTTGCATCAAAGCACTCCAACCAAGTGTTTTTTTGATGGAGATACCTCGATACGCACGGATACGTTGACACAAAAATCCATAGTTAGTATAAAAAGGAGTAAGCAAATGGCAAGTCAGAAGATCAGGATCAAGCTGTCGGCATACGATCACGAACTCGTCGATCAGGCGGCGCAGCGCATCGTAGAGACGATGCAGAAGGGCGGAGCAAAGATCTCCGGTCCCATCCCGCTCCCCACCGAGCGCGAGGTGGTCACCATCCTCCGCTGCCCGCATAAGTATAAGGATTCGCGCGAGCAGTTTGAGCTGCGCACCTACAAGCGCATCATCGACATCTATTCCCCCAACGCCAAGCTGTTGGATTCCATCCACATCCCCGCCGGCGTCGACATCAAGGTAAAACTTTGACAAAGTGATACTGCAAAAGCGGTATTGAGAAAAATAAAAGGAGTGAACTTTATCCATGAATAAAGCAATCATCGGCCGCAAGGTCGGCATGACGCAGATCTTCGCGGAAGACGGCAAGGTGATCCCCGTCACCGTCGTGGAAGCGGGCCCCTGCCCCGTCGTTCAGGTCAAGACGGTCGAAACGGACGGCTACTGCGCCCTCAAGCTCGGCTTCGATAAGGTCGAGGACGAAAAGAAGAGCCAGCACGTCTTCAACAAGCCCGACCTCGGGCAGTTCAAGAAGGCGGGCGTTACCCCCTGCAAGGTCCTCAAAGAAGTGCGCCTTGCTTCCGTCGAGGGCTTCAAGGTGGGCGATGAGCTCAAGGCAGACGTCTTCGCGGCAGGCGATAAGGTAGATGCCCACGGCACCTCCAAGGGCCACGGCTACACGGGCGTCATCAAGCGCTGGAACCAGCACCGTTTGAAGGAAACGCACGGCGTCGGCCCTGTCCACCGCGAGCCCGGTTCCATGGGTTCCATCAGCGATCCCTCCCGCGTGTTCAAGCACAAGAACCTCGCAGGTCAGTGGGGTGTCGAGACGGTCACGATCCAGAACCTCGAAGTGGTGAGAGTGGACGCCGCAAGAAACGCCATCCTCATCAAGGGTGCCATCCCCGGCCCCAAGGGCAGCATCGTCACCCTTGCGGACAGCGTCAAGGTGAAGTAAGGAGAAAAGACATGGCAAACGTGAAAGTTTACAATATGAAGGGCGCCGAGGTCGGCGAGCTCGAACTCAACGACAGCGTCTTCGGCGTGGAATACAACGAGCCCCTCATCCATCAGGCCGTCGTCACCTATCTTGCAAACGGCCGTCAGGGCACCAAGTCCACCCTCACCCGCACGGAAGTGCGCGGCGGCGGTGCAAAGCCCTGGAGACAGAAGGGCACGGGCCGTGCGCGCCAGGGTTCCATCCGCGCGCCCCAGTGGACGAAGGGCGGCGTCGTATTCGCACCCAAGTCCCGCGACTTCTCCAAGAAGATGAACAAGACCGCAAAGCGCGGCGCGCTCCTTTCCGCCCTCTCCAAGAAGGTCGCGGACGGCGAGCTCGTCGTCGTGGACGAGGTCAAGGTCTCCGCTCCCAAGACGAAGGAGATGGAGGCGTTCCGTCAGGCACTCAAGCTTGACAAGCGCACCGTCGTCGTGCTCGACGAGAACGACAAGGACGTCATCCTTGCCGCGCGCAACATCCAGAAATTCTCCACGATCTCCGTCGAAGAGATCAACACCTACGAGATCGTCGCGAACGCGGTCGTGGTGCTCACCAAGGGCACGGTGAAAAAACTCGAGGAGGCTTACGCGGTATGACACCCGAAGATATCATCTTAAAGCCCGTCCTGACCGAGAAGGGTTACGACGGCATCGCGGATAAGAAGTACACGTTCATCGTCGCAAAGTCCGCCAACAAGACGCAGATCAAGATCGCCGTCGAAGAGATGTTCGGCGTCGACGTCAAGAGCGTGAACACCGTCACCCGTCCCGGCAAGCTCAAGAGGATGGGCCGCAACGAGGGTTACACCCCCAAGACGAAGAAGGCGATCGTTCAGCTTGAAGAAGCTTCCAAACCCATCGAGTATTTCAACTCGTTGACCTAACTTAGGAGGATACAGGTATTATGGCAGTCAAGAGATATAAACCCACCTCCGCGGCGCGCCGTTTCATGACCGTTCCCAACTACAAGGAACAGCTCTCGGGCGACAAGGCGGAGCGCTCCCTCCTCGAGGATCAGCGCAAGTCCGGCGGCAGAAACAACGCCGGCAGGATCACGGTCCGCCACATCGGCGGCGGCAACAAGCGCAAGTACCGCGTCATCGATTTCAAGCGCAATAAGGACGGCATCCCCGCAACGGTCAAGAGCATCCAGTACGATCCCAACCGCAGCGCGAACATCGCCCTCCTCGTCTATGCAGACGGCGAGAAGCGCTACATCCTCGCCCCCGTCGGCCTCAACGTCGGCGACAAGGTGACGAGCGGCGCAGGTTCCGATATCAAGGTGGGCAACGCGCTCGCTTTGAAGGACATCCCCGTCGGTACCATGGTGCACAACATCGAGATGAAGCCCGGCCGCGGCGCACAGGTCGCAAGGGCTGCCGGCATCTCCGCACAGATCATGGCATGCGAAAACGGCTATGCGACCATCAAGATGCCTTCGGGCGAGATGCGCCTCATCCCCGCAGAGTGCCGCGCGACCATCGGTCAGGTCGGCAACGTCGAGCATGAGATCATCCGCATCGGTAAGGCCGGCAAGACGCGCCACCTCGGCACCCGTCCCACCGTCCGCGGTTCGGTCATGAACCCCAACGACCACCCTCACGGCGGCGGCGAAGGCAAGTCTCCCGTCGGTCATGCAGGTCCCGAAACGCCTTGGGGCAAGCCCGCTCTCGGTTACAAGACGAGAAAGAAGAAGAACCCGACGAGCAAATTCATCCTTAAGAGGATCAACTGAGGAGGACAGGTCAAATGTCGAGAAGTGTCAAGAAAGGGCCTTACGTCGAAGCGAAGCTTTTGAGCCGCATCGAGGCCATGAACGAAGCAAACGAAAAGAAAGTGCTCAAGACCTGGTCGAGAGCATCGACGATCTTCCCTCAGATGGTCGGTCACACGATCGCCGTCTACGACGGCAGGAAGCACGTTCCCGTATATATCACGGAGGACATGGTGGGCTGCAAGCTCGGTGAGTTCGCTCCCACGAGAACGTTCCGCGGTCATACGGCGAAGACCACGTCGCCTAAGAAGTGAGGAGGAAAGCAATGGCTGGCAATATGAAGAAGAAGGCCGCAAGAGTGGAAGAAAAAAGAGAAAAACGCCCTTACGCGGTCGCAAAATATATCAGGATCTCCCCCTACAAGGTGAGAACGGTGCTCGACCTCATCCGCGGCAAGTCCGTGCAGGAGGCAGGCGCCATCCTCGACAACTGCCCCAACGGCGGCGCGGCTCCCACCAAGAAGGTGCTCATGAGCGCGGTCGCCAATGCGGAGCACAACCGCGGGATGGACAGGAACGATCTGTACGTTGCGGAGTGCTTTGCGGACGGCGGCACGATGTTGAAGAGAATGCAGCCCGTTTCCAAGGGCAGAGGCCACGCGATTTTGAAGAGAACGAGCCACATCACGGTCATCCTCGATGTGAAGCATACGGAGGGAATCTAACATGGGACAGAAAGTCAATCCTCACGGCCTGAGAGTGGGCGTCATCAAGCCCTGGGACACCCAGTGGTATGCCGACAAGAAGGAGTTCTCCGTTTACCTCAAGGAGGACCATTCCATCCGTACCTTCATCAAGAAGAAGTACTACGCGGCAGCGATCAGTAAGATCCTCATCGAGAGGGCTGCGGGCAAGATCGTCGTCACCGTCTACACGGGCCGCCCCGGTGTCCTCATCGGCAAGGCAGGTTCCGAGATCGAAGTCATCAAGAAGGACCTTGTAAAGCTCACCAAGGGCAAGCAGGTCATCATCAACGTCACCGAAGTGCGTAAAGTGGACGCAGACGCTCAGCTCGTTGCAGAGAGCGTCGCGGCACAGCTCGAAAAGCGCGTTTCCTTCCGCCGTGCGATGAAGCAGGCGATCGGCAGGACGATGCGCTCGGGCGTGAAGGGCGTCAAGATGCAGGTCAGCGGCCGTCTCGACGGGCGCGAGATCGCGGGCACCGAGCACTATCACGAGGGCAGCATCCCGCTTCAGACGCTGCGTGCCGACATCGATTACGGCTTCGCGGAAGCGCACACCACCTTCGGCATGATCGGCGTCAAGTGCTGGATCTACAAGGGCGAAGTGCTCAAAGGCGCGAAGAGAGCGGAAGGAGGCAAGTAATGTTAATCCCGAAGAGAGTCAAGAGAAGAAAGCAGCACCGCCCCACGATGAAGGGCGCCGCTCACAAGGGCAATAAAGTGGCTTACGGCGAGTACGGCCTCGTCGCGGAAGAGAGCGGCTGGATCAAGTCCAACCAGATCGAGGCAGCCCGTATCGCAATGACGAGATTCATCAAGCGCGGCGGCAAAGTCTGGATCGACATCTTCCCCCACAAGCCCATCACGCGTCACCCTGCGGAAGCCCGTATGGGTTCCGGTAAGGGCGCGGTGGAATACTGGATCGCGGTCGTCAAGCCCGGCACCGTGATGTTCGAAATGGCGGGCGTGAGCGAGGATATCGCACGCGAGGCAATGCGCCTTGCAGGCCACAAGCTCCCCGTCAAGTGCAAGTTCGTAAAGAAAGCGGACCTCGAAAATACTGCAGAAGGCGGTGAAGTCTGATGAAAGGGAACGAATTCCATAACATGACCGACGTCGAGCTCGCTGAAAAGCTGAAGGAGCTCAAGAGCGAGCTTTTCAACCTCCGTTTCCGTCACGCATCGGGGCAGCTCGAAAACCCCGTCTCGATCAGAACGTGCAAGCGGAACATCGCGCGCGTCAACACCGAGATCCGTGCGCGTGAGTTAAAGGCAAAGGCATGAGGTGACGAAGATGGAAAGAAATCTTAGAAAAGAAAGAGTCGGCATCGTTGTGTCCGACAAGATGGATAAGACGGTCGTCGTCGCCGTGACGGACAAGAGCATCCACCCCGTCTACAAGAAGACGATCACGAGGACCCGCCGTTTCAAAGCGCACGACGAAGAGAACGAGTGCGGCGTCGGCGACAAGGTCCGCATCGTCGAGACGAGAAAGCTCAGCAAAGACAAGAATTGGAGAGTTGCCGAGATCGTCGAGAAGGCGAAGTAAGGAGAAGGAGAACAAACTATGATACAACCTCAGACCAGGCTGAAAGCGGCGGACAACTCGGGCGCAAAGGAGCTGATGTGCATCCGCGTTCTGGGCGGCTCCTTCCGCAGAAGCGGCAATATCGGTGACGTCATCGTGGCGTCCGTCAAAACTGCGACCCCCGGCGGCGCCGTCAAGAAGGGCGACGTCGTGAAGGCGGTCATCGTCAGGAGTGCGAAGGGCATCCGCCGTCAGGACGGCACCTACATCCGCTTCGACGACAACGCTGCCGTCATCATCGACAGCCAGAAGCAGCCCAAGGGCACGCGTATCTTCGGGCCCATTGCAAGAGAGCTGAGAGAGAAGGACTACATGAGGATCATCTCCCTCGCTCCCGAGGTACTGTAAGGAGGCAATGGAATGAACGTCAAGATCAACGATACCGTACGCGTCATCACGGGCAAATATAAGGGCAAGGAAGGGAAGGTCCTTACGACCTCTCCCAAGCACAACACCGTCATTGTCGAGGGCGTCAACATCGTCCACAAGCACGAGAAGGCGAGAAGAGCCAACGAGACGAGCAAGATCGTCACCGAGGAAGCTCCCATCGACGTTTCCAACGTCGAAGTCGTGTGCGACAAGTGCGGCAAGGCGACGAGAGTCGCTCACGCAGTCATCGACGGCAAGAAGGTGCGCGTCTGCAAGAAGTGCGGCGCCGTCCTCGACAAGGCTTATTCCAAGAAGGCAAAGGCAGAAGCCGGCACCCAGGAAGAAGCTCCCAAGAAGAGGGTGAGAAAGCGCAGCGCCAAGACTGCCGAAGTCGAAGAGACCGCCGAGAGCACGTCCGCTGTCACGGGCGAAGAATAAGGCCGGCGGGTAAGGAGTAAATATGGCAAAGAAGGAAAGCTCCGCAGTGGCGGAGGAAAAGGTCGCATCGGCTCCCAGCCGCGTGAAGGTGCAGTACGACAAGGAAGTCGTGCCCTACCTCATGAAGAAGTTCGGCTACAAGTCGGTCATGCAGGTGCCCCGCATCGAAAAGATCGTCATCAACACCGGCCTCGGCGACATCAAGGACAATCAGAAGTCCATGCAGATCACCGAAGGTGAGCTCAAGCTCATCACGGGTCAGAAGCCCATCTACTGCAAGGCGACCAAGTCTGTCGCAAACTTCAAGGTGAGAGAGGGCATGAACGTCGGCCTCAAAGTCACGCTGCGCGGCAAGCGCATGTACGACTTCTACGACAAGCTCGTCTCCATCGCCCTTCCCCGCGTGCGCGACTTCCGCGGCGTTTCGCAGAAGGCGTTCGACGGCAGAGGCAACTACGCCCTCGGCCTTAAGGAACAGCTCATCTTCCCCGAGATCACCTACGATCAGGTCGAGAAGATCCGCGGCATGGACGTCTGCATCGTCACGACGGCAAAGTCCGACGAGGAAGCGAGAGAACTTTTGACGGCACTCGGGATGCCCTTCAAGAAGTAAGGAGATACGACATGGCAAAGAAGTCAATGATCAATAAGCAGCAAAAGACGCCCAAGTTTTCCACGCGTGCCTACACCCGTTGCACGATCTGCGGAAGACCGCACGCCGTCCTGAGAAAGTACGGGATCTGCCGTATCTGCTTCAGGAACCTCGCATACAAGGGCCAGATCCCCGGCGTGAAGAAGTCGAGCTGGTAAGGAGGCAAGAGATGACAGATCCTATCGCAGATATGCTCACAAGAATCAGAAACGGCCTCACCGTGCACAAGGAAACGGTGGAGGTGCCCTCCTCCAAAATGAAGTCTGCCATCGCGCAGATCATGCTCGAAGAGGGTTATCTCAAGGGCGTCGAGCTCGTCGAGGACGGCTTCAACGGCAAGCTCGTTCTCACGCTCAAATACACGGACGACAACCGCTCGGTCATCAACGGCCTCAAGCGTGTCTCCAAACCCGGTCTGAGGACGTACAGCGGCGCCAAGGAGATGCCCAAGGTGTTGGGCGGCTTCGGCATCGCGATCGTCTCCACCAACCAGGGCATCATGACGGATAAGCAGGCAAAGCTCAAGAACGTGGGCGGCGAAGTGCTCTGCTACGTCTATTAAGGAGGGAGCTATGTCGAGAATCGGTAAGATGAGCATCGCGCTCCCCCAGGGCGTGGACGTCAAGTGTGAAAACTCCCTCATCACGGTCAAGGGCCCCAAGGGGACGCTGACCCGCGAGATGAAGGGCGCCATCGAATTCAAGACGGAGAACGGCCACCTCACCCTCGTCGCTCAGAACGAGGAGAAGGAGACGGGCGCTCTGCACGGCCTTTACCGCGCGCTCGTCGCAGGCATGGTCAAGGGCGTCTCCGAAGGTTACAGTAAGGCCCTCGAAGTCAAGGGCGTCGGCTGGAGAGCGGCGATGCAGGGCAACAAGCTCGTCCTCAACGTGGGCTTTTCCCATCCCGTCGAAGTCGCGCAGCCCGAAGGCATCAAGATCGAGTGCCCCACGCAGACGGATATCGTCGTTTCGGGCATCGACAAGGTGCTCGTCGGCCAGGTCGCGGCAGACCTTCGCGCCATCCGCGTTCCCGAGCCTTACCACGGCTACGGCATCCGCTACAAGGGCGAGCACGTCGAGCATAAGGAAGGCAAGACGAGCGGCAAGGGCAAGAAGTAAAGGAGCGTATCATGATAACGAAAATCGATAAAAATTCGGTCAGACAGCGCCGCCACGCCCGCGTCCGCAAGCACGTTTCGGGCACGGCGGAAACGCCCCGTCTGAATGTTTACAGAAGTCTCAATCACATCTATGTCCAGGTGATCGACGACGTGAAGGGGGTGACGCTCGCGTCCGCCTCCACGCTCGAAAAGAGCATCCGCGAAGAGATCGCCGGCAAGACCAAGACGGAAGCCGCCAAGATCGTCGGTAAGGCTGCCGGTGAGCGCGCCAAGGAAAAGGGCATCGAAACGGTCGTGTTCGACCGCGGCGGTTACCTCTACACGGGCCGCGTCAAGGCAGTCGCAGACGGCGCTCGCGAAGCCGGGCTTGAATTCTAAGAGGAGAACATCATGGCAAGAGAAAACAGACCTCAGAGAAAACAGGATCAGGACGACGGTTTCATCAAGAAGCTGATCGGCATCAACCGCGTCAGCAAGACGGTCAAGGGCGGCCGCAACATGCGCTTTGCAGCGCTCGTCGTCGTCGGCGACGGCAACGGTAAAGTGGGCTACGGCCAGGGCAAGGCGAAGGAAGTTCCCGAAGCCATCGAAAAGGCCACCCAGGCAGCCAAGAAGAACCTCATCAGAGTGCCCATCGTCGATACGACCATCCCTCACGAAGTGCTCGGCAAGTTCGGTAAGGGCGCAGTCCTCATGATGCCCGCCGAAAACGGTACCGGCGTCATCGCGGGCGGCCCCGTGCGTGCGGTCATGGAAGCTGCGGGCATCAAGAACATCAGGACGAAGTCCCACGGTACGCAGAACCCCGTCAACTGCATCAAGGCAGTCGTCGCGGGCCTTGCGGAGCTCAAGACGGCGGAAGAGATCGCCGCGCTCCGCGGTAAGACCGTGGAAGAGGTCGTCGGCTAAGGAGGACGGAAATGGTTAAAGTTACACTTGTCAAGAGCACCATCGGCGAGGTCGAGTCCGTCAAGGCGACGGTGGCGTCGCTCGGGCTCAAGAAGATCCGTTCCGAACGCACGTTCGAAGACACGCCCGCCCTTCGCGGCAAGCTGAAGAAGGTGGAGCACCTCGTCAAGGTCGAGAACGTATAAGGAGACAGCAATGAGAATCGATACTATTTCTCCCGCCGAGGGAGCGAGAACTTCCGCAAAGCGCCTTGGCCGCGGCATCGGCTCCGGCCTGGGCAAGACGAGCGGCAAGGGCCACAAGGGTCAGTGGGCGCGTTCGGGCGGCGGCGTGAGGCCGGGCTTCGAAGGCGGCCAGATGCCCCTTGCAAGAAGGGTGCCCAAGCGCGGCTTCAACAACGCGTTCCGTAAGGAGTACGTCATCGTCAATCTCTCCGCACTTTCCGATCTCCCCGCAGGGACCGTCGTCGATTACGGTTTCGTCATGGAGAACGGTCTTGCGAAGGCAGTCAAGAACGATTGCGGGCTCAAGGTGCTCGGCAGCGGCGAACTCAAAGCCGCCCTCACCGTCAAGGCTGCAAAATTCTCCGCGTCTGCAAAGGCTGCCATCGAGCAGGCAGGCGGCACGGCGGAAGTGATCGAATGATCATGAGGCGCCCTTATTTTAAGGGGCGTCTTCCGTCGCTTTTCGCTTGTCCTCAGGCAAACAACAGGAGTAAAACATGATCGAAACATTAAAAAACGCCTTCGCCAATAAGGACATCCGCAAGAAGATCCTTTTAACGCTGCTTCTTCTTGTCGTATTCCGCATCGGGTGCTATATCCCCGTTCCGGGGCTCGCACGCGGGCTCCTGACGGATGCGGTCACCACGAACGACTTTCTGGGTCTCATGAGCGGCGTCACGGGCGGCGCGCTCGCCAACGGCACGCTGTTCGCGCTCGGGATCGGGCCGTACATCAACGCGTCCATCATCGTGCAGCTGCTCACCGTCGGTATCCCCGCGCTCGAACGCCTCTCCAAGCAGGGCGAAGAGGGCAGGAAGAAGATCACCAACATCACGCGTATCATCACGATCGTGCTCGCCATCATTCAGGCAGTGGGCATCATCGTCAACTTCGCGGGCGGCTTCCAGGATATGGCAAGTTCCGACAGCATCCGTTGGGATCTCTTCTTCAACCAGCAGTGGCTCGGCATCGTCTACATGACGGTCATCTACACGGCGGGCGCCATGCTCGTCATGTGGCTGGGCGAGCGCATCACCGAGTACGGTGTGGGCAACGGCATCTCGCTCATCATCTTCGTGGGTATCATCTCCACGGCGGGGCTTTCCATCCTCGATAAGCTCACCTCCATCACGGCGAACAACGTCGCGCCTCTCTTCGAAGTCATCGGCTTCCTCGTGCTCGCGATCGTCGTGTTCTTCTGCATCGTCTTTGTCGACCTTGCGGAGCGCAAGATCCCCGTGCAGTACGCAAAGCAGGTGCGCGGCACCAAGATGTACGGCGGCCAGTCGTCCGTCATCCCCATGAAGATCTCGGGGAGCGGCGTCATGCCCCTCATCTTTGCGTTCGCGATCATCTCCTTCCCCTCGATGATCATGAGCGTCGTCCCCGCATGGTCGGATGCGCTCAATTGGTGGAACCAGGTGTTCGGCTCGGGAACGTGGATCTACGTCCTCGTGCTCACCGTGCTCATCTTCGCGTTCAGATCGG
>URMI01000016.1 GCA_900548845.1 uncultured Clostridia bacterium
GCTGTTGCCGCGGCGGGCGCGATTACTCCTTCCGTCACGGCTTCGCCGTGCCACCTCCCTCAACGAGGGAGGCAAGGGGGGTCACTTTTTCGGGGCGTGGGCTTTTTTCCATGCCCTGATCTCTTCGAGACGCTCCTTGAACGCCGCTTCCCGTCCTTCCTCGGTGGGGCGGTAGTACGTCTTGCCCGCAAGGGAATCGGGCAGGCACTGCATCGAGGAGAGTTTTTCTTCGGTGTCGTGCGCGTAGATATAGCCCTTGCCGTAGTCGAGCTCCTTCATGAGCCTGGTGGGCGCGTTGCGGATGACGAGGGGCACGGGCTCTGCGAGCATCGTCAAAGCGTCCTTTTTTGCCGCCTCATACGCCATGTAGAGGGCGTTGGACTTGGGCGCGAGCGACATGTAGACGACGGCCTCCGTGAGGTGTACGGAGCATTCGGGCATGCCGATGAGCCTGCACGCTTCGAACGCGGCGACGGAGAGGCGCAGCGCCTGCGGGTCGGCAAGACCCACGTCCTCCGAGGCGAACCTCGTCACGCGGCGGGCGATGTAGATGGGGTCTTCGCCCGCTTCGAGCATGCGCGCCAGCCAATAGACGGCGGCGTCGGGGTCGGAATTGCGCATGGACTTGTGCAGTGCCGAAATGAGGTTGTAGTGCTCCTCGCCCGTCTTGTCGTAGAGAAGGGACTTGCGCGAGGTGCACTGTTCGATGGTCTCGTCCGTCACGGTGACGGCGCCCTTGTCGTCGACGTCGCCGTTGAGGACCGCCATCTCGAGCGTGGAGAGGGCGCTTCGCGCATCCCCGTTCGCAAAGGCGGCGATCAGCCCGAGCGCGCTCTCTCCGATCGTTATCTTTTGCCCGCCGAAGCCGCGCTCGTCGGATAAGGCGTGTTTGAGAAGGGTCACGAGGTCTTCCTGCTTCAATGCCTGCAAGACGAACACTTTGCAGCGCGAAAGGAGCGCCCCGTTGACCTCGAAGGAGGGGTTTTCCGTCGTTGCGCCGATGAGGATGATGCTGCCCTTCTCGACATAGGGCAGAAAGGCGTCCTGCTGCGCCTTGTTGAAGCGGTGGATCTCATCCACGAAGAGGATGGTCTTTTCGCCGAATCTCCGCGCGTTCTCTGCCTCGTTCATCACCTGTTTTATTTCTTTGATGCCGCTCGTCACGGCGGAAAAGTCGATGAACTTCGCCTTCGTCCTCCGCGCGATGATGCGGGCGAGCGTCGTTTTCCCCACGCCCGGCGGCCCCCAGAAGATCATGGAGCCCACCTGGTCGTTTTCGATGATGCGGCGCAGCACCTTCCCCTTGCCGAGAAGATGTTCCTGCCCGAAGAATTCATCGAGATCGCGCGGGCGCAGGCGGGCGGCGAGCGGTTCGGATGCGGGCTGTTCGAAGATGGTCGGCTGATAGGTCATAGTTGTTCTCCCCGATACTGTAAGGGAGCGATAGGAACCACGCTTTTTGCGGCATCTTTTGCGCGTCTTGCCGTTCATCGTCTTTGCAATACGCGGGTATTGCTGCATCCTCTTCACGGCAATCCATCCCAAAATCTTGCCGCAAAAAGTGCGAAGCAATCAAAAGCGGCAAGACGGGCGCTAAGGCGCGGCGAAGCCCGCAGGCCGTGCCGAGCGCACGGTCAAGGGCTTCAACAAAGCATGAGCGCCCCGGTTTCCGCTTTTGATCGGGTTCGTATTACTCCCTTACAGTATAGTAGTTTAGCGCGAAAACGGGCGCTTGTCAAGAGGGAAAAGAGCGCGAAAAAACGGTCTCCCGAAAAGGAGACCGCATTTCTCGGTTGGCTGCAACGGATGAGCTTAAACGCGCTCGATCTTGTTGCTCTTGAGGCATCTTGCGCAGACGTAGTCGTTGACGACCTTGCCGTCCTTGACGTAGGAAACCTTCTGCACGTTTGCCTGGAACGTCCTGCGGGTCTTGCGGTTGGAGTGGCTGACGTTGTTGCCCGACGCCTGGCCCTTTCCGCACACACTGCATACTCTCGACATGATCTCCACCTCCGATGGGTCTATTCCACGAATTTTGCACGCGGAAAGCCTCCGCGCGGTCATCAATGGCAATATGATAGCATTTCCTCGCAAAAAAAGCAATAAAAAAGGGGGAGAAAAGGGCAAAAATTTTGGGGAAAGAGGGAAAAATTTTTCAATAACGCTTGCAAAAATCGCTTTTATGGGTTAGAATATTACTGATAAGTTTAGGAGAGCATTATGTCTGTATCAACGAGCAATGCCTATGGTAAGATTTCCATTTCCGACCTTGCGATCGCAAAGGTCGCCTCTCGCGCGGCCATCGAAAGCTACGGGATCGTGGATACCGTTGCGCACCGTTTTACCGATACGCTCGCCGAACTGCTCGGGAAGGACGCGGGGGGAAAGGGCGTCCGTATTGCGACGTCCGGCAACCGCATCTTCATCGACGTATATGTGCTCATCAAGTACGGCGTCTCGATCGAGGCTGTCGCGGAATCTCTGAAGGAAGCCATCAAGTACAAGGTGGAAAAATTCACGGGGATGATCGTCGACACGGTGAACGTCAACGTCATGGGCCTGAAAATTTAGCCTTTTTTGCCGCTTCGGCGGCAGTCTGCGCAGCGAGCGATCTCTGCGCGGTTTGTGCTTTGCACCATTTCTTGCCGAGGGGCGCAAGTGACGCCCGCGTTCGGCGCTCATTCCATAGCGGTAGTGTAAGGAGCATTTCATGCAAAAAACGATCAACTGTGCGACGTTCCGAAAGATGGTTTTGGTCGGCGCAAAAATGTTGGAGAACAACCGGGCGAAGGTAGACGCGCTCAACGTCTTCCCCGTGCCCGACGGCGATACGGGTACGAATATGTCCCTCACCATGCAGTCGGCGGTCAAGGAGCTTTCCACGACCTCTTCCAATACCTTTATGGAAGTGTGTGACTGCGTTTCGAAGGGGGCGCTGCGCGGCGCGCGCGGCAACTCGGGCGTCATCCTTTCGCAGATCTTCCGCGGCATCTGCTCGGTGCTCCGCGTCAGCAAGCCCGAAGTGGATACCCGCACTTTTGCCAAGGCGATGGAACAGGGCACCAAAGTTGCCTATAACGCCGTCTCCATCCCCAAGGAAGGCACCATCCTTACCGTCGTGCGCCTCATGAGCGAGTTCGCCGTCAAAGTGGCGGGCAAGTATAAAGATTTCGAAACATTCATTCCCGCGGTCATCGCGGAGGGCGACAGGGCGCTTGCCACCACCCCGGAGCTTCTCCCCGTCCTCAAAAAGGCGGGCGTCGTCGACTCGGGCGGCGTGGGCCTCATGACCATCATGCGCGGCTTCCAGGCAGCCATCATGGGCGAAGAGATCGCGTCCGAAGTGCAGACGGAGGCCGTCCAGCAGCAGACCGAGGCGGACTTCGGCGACAATTCCGATATCATCAGCATGGACCTCGGCGACATCCAGTTCGCCTACTGCACGGAATTCTTCGTCATCAATTTGAAAAAGAGCACCACGCTTGCCGATATCGATAAGCTCAGGGAAAACCTGATGAACATCGGCGACAGCGTCATCTGCATCGGCGATCTCGAAATGATCAAGGTGCATGTGCATACCAACAGCCCCGGCGTCGCTCTCACCTACGCGCTGGAGCTGGGCGAGCTCGATAGGCCCAAGATCGAGAACATGCTCGAACAGAACCGCGCCCTGAAAGCCAAGATCGAGGCGGAAAAGAAGGACCAGGGCATGCTCGCCATCTGCGCGGGCGAGGGCATCCGCGACATCTTCAAGGATCTCTTCGTCGACCGCGTCATCGAAGGCGGGCAGACGATGAACCCCTCCGCTTCCGACATCGCGACGGCGGTGCAGAAGATCAATGCGGAGAACGTGTTCGTCTTCCCCAACAACAAGAACATCATCCTGGCGGCGGAGCAGGCGAAGGCGCTCGTCGATAACCGCACCATCCACGTCATCCCCACCAAGAACGTGCCGCAGGGCTTTGCGGCGGCGCTCTCGTTCAGCCCCGAGGCGAGCCTTGAGGAGAACAAGACCAACATGATCCACGCGCTCGACAACGTGAAGGCAGGTCAGGTGACGCACGCCGTGAGGACGACCAACGTCAACGGCTTCTCCATCACGGAGGGCGACATCATCGGCCTTGACGACAAGAAGATCCTCGCCAAGAGCGATTCCATCGACGAGACGGTGCTCTCGCTCCTCGAAAAGCTCAAAGAGGATCAGCACGAGGTCATCGCCCTCTACTACGGCGAGGGCGTGACGGAAGAGGACGCCAAGGCGCTTTCCGAGAAGGTGCAGGAGGCGTTCCCCGACTGCGACGTCGATTATCACTTCGGCGGCCAGCCCGTGTATTACTACCTCCTTTCCCTGGAGTGAGAAGCGCGGGAAAAAAGATTTTTTGATAAAATAGTTTTTGAACTCAGGAAATTTCCCCGCGGCGAACAGCATGCCGCGGGGTTTGTGTATCGGCGGGAAGCGCGGTTCGGACGGCCACAGGATGAGCCGCTCGGAAGGCCTTTGGAAGGGGCGCCCGCGGCACAAAGAAGGAGGCGGAAATGGAGCTCACCCAAGTGAAGGGGATCGCGGAAAAGCGCGCGAAGGAACTCAATAAGCTCGGCGTCTTTACGGCGGAAGATCTCGTCCGCTATTATCCGCGCACCTATCTCGATATGACGAGCCGCGTCTCGGTGCGCGAGGTCCTGAACAACGATACGGCGCTCATCGCGGCGCGCATCACCTATATCGAGCCCATGCGCTATACGGGGCGGGTCAAGTTTCTTCGGGCGCACCTGGAGCAGGACGGCGACATGTTTACCGCCGTTTGGTTCAACATGCCCTATCTTGCGAAGACGCTCAAAGAGGGGGAATACCTCTTTTACGGGCGGGTGCAGAACAAATACGGGCAGGTCTCGCTCGTCAATCCGACGTTCGAGCCGATGGCGGTGAATGCGCGGCTCAAGGGGCTCGTGCCCGTCTATCCGCTGAGGGCGTCCCTCACGCAGCGGGCGGTGCGCACGGCGGTGCAGTCGGCGCTCAAAGCCGTCTCGCCGCCCTCCGTCATCCCGCAGGAGCTCGTCGCAAAGTACAGCCTTGCCTCCCTTGCGTGGGCGTACCGTACCATCCACGCGCCCATGAGCGAGGAGGAGCGGGCGCTCGCTTCCGAACGCATCGCGCTCGAGGAATATTTCACGCTCGTTTCGGCGTTCAAGCTCATCAAGGGGGATAAGGGTGAGGCGCGCTCGGTGCGCTATTCGGTGACGGAGCGGGATGTTGCTCAGTTCATGCGCCGCTTTTCTTTTGAATTTACAAAAGGTCAGAAAGAAGCGGTGCGCGCCGTCTATGAGGATGTGAAGGGCCCTTCCCGCATGAACAGGCTGTTGCAGGGCGACGTCGGGAGCGGGAAGACGGCGGTGGCGCTCACGGGCATTTTTATGGCCGTCAGGAGCGGGCATCAGGCGGTGTATCTCTCGCCGACCGAAGTGCTTGCGGCGCAGAATCATCTGCTCCTTCAGAAGATGTTCCCCGAATACCGCGTGGGGTATCTTTCGGGGGCGAGCACGGCGCAGGAGAAGAAGGAGGTCAAGGCGGCGCTGAAAGCGGGGGAGATCGATATCCTCTGCGGGACGCACGCCGTGCTGCAGGGCGACGTGCATTTTTCCGATCTTGCCTTCTGCGTGTGCGACGAGCAGCACCGCTTCGGCGTGGCGCAGCGCAACGCCCTCAGCGAAAAGGGGGTGAGCCCCGATGTGCTTGTCATGTCGGCAACGCCCATCCCGCGCACCCTTTCGCTCATCTTTTACGGCGACCTCGACATTACGACCATCCCCGATAAGCCCAAGGAACGGCAGGAGATCGCGACTGCCGTCGTTCCGCTCCGCAAATACGACGATATGCTCGGCTATGTGCGGCAGGAAGTGAAGTGGGGGCGGCAGGCGTACTTTGTGTGCGCGAAGATCGAGGATGACGAGGGGCAGGTGACGTCGGTTACCGAACTTTACGAAGAGCTGCGTGCGCGGCTGCCCGATGTGCGGTTTGCGCTCCTCCACGGAAAGATGAAGGATAAGGACAAGACGGCGGTGATGGAGGCGTTCAAGCGCGGGGAATACGACTGCCTCGTCTCGACGACGGTCATCGAGGTGGGCGTCGATGTGCCCAATGCGACCATCATGGCGATCATGAACGCCGAGCGGTTCGGGCTATCGCAGCTGCATCAGCTGCGCGGCCGCGTGGGGCGGGGGAGCGACAAGAGCTGGTGCTTTTTGCTCGTGGGCTCGGAGAGCGAGACTGCCGTCGAACGCCTGCGCATCCTGAAGGGGACTTCAGACGGGTTCAAGCTCGCCGAAAAGGACTTGGAGCTTCGCGGCAGCGGCGATTTCTTCGGAACGCGCCAGAGCGGAAAATTTTTGAGCGAGATCAAACACTTAAAGTATTCCTCAAGCGTCATCTTTCTTGCGAAGAAGCTTTCGGATGAAGCGTTCGAGCGGCATCTCAACTATGAAGGCATCAAAAGGGCTGCGATGGAGAAATATGAGAGCCTGAAGGACGTCGTCCTTAACTGATGGGGGAGAAAGAAGAAAAACGTCGGTTTTCGTCGAAAAAAATCGGCGTTTTTTTTGATGCGAAAGTGAGAATTTTGGCGTTTTGCATAGTACTATGCGTGACATAATCAATACTATGTCAGACATAATAATGCAGCATCTTGAAAATTTTGGCGTAAAAAATCCCCGCCCGGGCTCGGGCAGGGTGTTTTTTGTTTTTCGAGAAGCTGCACTTTCAGACGAGCGCCATCAGAACGATGAAGGAGACGATCGCCATCAGGATGGCAAGCAGGGCGCAGCCGAGGTTGATGAGGTTGAGAAGCTTATCGAAGGCTTTCTTTTCGCTCTTCCGATAGCCGAGGAGGCTCAAGAGCATCCCTCCGATGCCGAAGTAGAGGAGCAAGGTCCTGGCGCTCGCAAAGAGCGGATTTTTTGCCATAAAGACGATCTCAAAGATGAAGAGGAGGACGGAGAGCGCCGAGAGCACCAGGGCCGTCAGCGTGAAGGGGTGCAGTTTCTCCAAGAAGGAAAGTGCATCTTTCTTGTTCGTTTGAGGCTGTTCCCGTTTGATTTCCTGCCCGCAGTCGGGGCATTTTACGCTGTCGTCGGGGATCTCTTTTCCGCAGTTGCTGCAAAACATAGTCTTTCTCCTTTTTTTTCTTCTATCTTATCACGGTTGCGCCGTATTGTCAAGTCCTTGGTAAAATTTCTCTTTGATCGGGCGGTGTCGTAGGTTGCGCGTTTTCTCCTGTGGGCGCATTTGATTTCTTTGCCCGGATGGTGTATAATCTCCTCGGATGGGCTTTCATCTCAGAAAAGATATGCTTTGCAAGGCGGAAGAGGGGACTATGGAACGATCGTTTCAGGATATTTTTTTTACACGAAAGAGAGGACAACGCGGCGGCACGCTCGGAATGCGAGTTGCTGAACGCCGTCCGAGGGGAGTTCGCCAATGCGGATCGGCTCATCTCGAAGGCGCGCGAGAAGGGCTTTTCTCTTTCTGCCTTTTTTTCGGGGGAGCCGAGATCGGAAGAGCGTCGTGCTTCCCGCCGTTCTCCTGCTTCCCGTGCGAAGAAGTGAGGCGTTTTACGTCAAGAAGCACACTTCGGCGCAGCAGCCCTATCTTCATGCGCATGAATTTTATGAGCTCCTTTATGTGCAGTCGGGCACTTGTATGCAGACGCTGCGGAACGGAAGAGGCGTATCGCTTCAAAAGGGGCAGTGCTGCCTCATCCGCCCCGGGGAGGCGCATCGGATCGGGCGTGTCGGCAAGGTCGATGTTATTCTCAAAGCCGTCATTCCAAGCGATCTTTTTTTGCGTGCCGCTGAGGATATCCCGCTGCCCGAAGGCGGGCTCGTCGCGTTCGGGAGGCTGTCTCTCTTTGCAGAGTACCTTTTTTTGCGGCTTTTGCGGGAGAGTACTCTTCGCGGGCTTTGCCATGAGGCTGCGATCTGTGCGCTTTTATCCCTTCTCTTTTGCGAGCTTGCGCGGGGTGAGGCGAAGGAAAGTGCGGGCTCTCTCCCGTTTTACGGCGAGTATTTTGAGAACGAACTCAAATCTGCCTCGCTCACTCATTTTGCCCGATCGTTCGGCTATACCCCCGCTTATGCGAGCAGGCTCGTAAAACGGCAGACGGGCAAATCGTTTTTAGAGCTTCTGTCGGGGTACCGCATGCAGCGGGCGGCAGAGCTTTTGTCCTCTTCCGATCTGAGCGTCGAGGATATCGCGCTGGAGATCGGCTATCAGGTGCCTTCTGCCCTATATAAGCAGTTCAGCGCGCACTTCGGCATGACGCCCAACGAATATCGCAATGCTTTAAGCGGATAAAAACGGAAACAGAAAAGCCTAATCCCGAAATAGACCTTCTGCCGCGGCGGTGGTATCATAAGTGAAAGAGGTGGATGCAATGGATATCGAAAAAATCGAGGCGCCGCCGCTCACCAAAGCGCAGGCGATGGGCTATGCCAAGTCGGTCGTCGGGGAGCAGATGGGGAAACCTGCCGAAAAAGTCAGATATATGGGCGGCGGTTCGTTCGGGCGCGCTGTTTCTGTCCGCTGCAAGGACGGGCAAACGCTCGCCGTGAAGTTTCTGCGGGCAAAGGACATGATGCAAAAAGAGGCGCATGACCTGAAGCTTCTTGCAGGGCACTGCACGGTCAAAGTGCCTCGCGTATTCTTTACGCGGCTGAGCGATCAAAAAATTCCCGTGGACTGTTACGGGATGGAGCTTGTCGGGGGCAGGAGCGCGCTCTTTGCGCCCGGGATGCTCTTTCTCGGCAAAAAACGCAGGATGGAGTTTGCCGATCGGGTGACTGAGGCATTGCACGCCATCCATTCCTGCAAACGCGATACCTTCGGCGATACGATGGATGCGGGCTGCGAAAGCTGGCTCGAATATTACCGCCCCTTTGCGGAAGGGGTCTTGAAGAAAGCGGAAGAGTATTTTGAGGCGGGGAAACTGAAGAAAAAGGTCATCCTCGCCATGCGGGCGGCGTGGGAGCAGTTCGGCGTCATCTTTTCCGAAGAGGTCAAGGAAGCCTGCCTCATCCACGGCGATCTCAACGTCGGCAATATCATGGTCGGGAAGGGGTACCGGATCGCCGGGTTCATCGACCCGCTCAACGCGGCTTATGCCGATCGGGAGTACGACTTGTTTCAGTTCGACAATCTGACGGGCAAGCGCTTTTTCCTGCGCGAGACCTATCTCAAAAAATACGGGGCAAGCCGATACTGCATGCAAAAACTCGCCTTTTACGGCCTTTGGAATGAAGTTTATTGCTATATCCGATCGGGCGTTTCGGTGGGGTTTATTTTGGATCCGCTCGTTGAAAATATGCTTCAAAGGCTGAAAGAGCTATGATCTCTTTGGGGGCGGCTCTCGTGCGGGCGGCGCTCAGAGCCTATACTTACCCTTACCGGAAGCGCTTTGCTTCGCTTTCCCGATCGATCGCGCCGAAAAACAAGCCTTATGTGCCGCCCAAGGGCTTTGCGTTTGCCGAGGAAGAGTACGGCGGCGTCCGGGTGGAGAAAGTCGTGCCGCCCGAATGCGGGAACGGGGCTGTTTTGCAATTTCATGGCGGCGGGCATACGGTGCCGATGAACAAGATGTACCGGAAAGCGGGAGCGGCTCGCCGCAAACTGCGGCTGCACCGTGTACAGCATCGACTATCATACCGGAGCCCGTCTTACCTATCCCGCCCTGCATGACGAATGCGACCGTGCTTATGCGGCGCTTTGCAAAAGCGTGCTGTGGGGAGGCAATTTTATCGCCGTCGGGGATAGTTTCGGCGCAAACCTGCTTCTTTCCACTTGCCTGCGGGCAAGGGAGCGGGGCCTTCCGCTGCCGTTTGCGCTCGTCTGCATCTCCTCCTTTATCGACATGGCGGCTTCCGGAGATTCATATAGGGAGAATTGTTATCTGGATCCTCTTTATGCGATGCCAAAGCGCTGCGGCTTTGCGGAATATGAAAAGAAGCTCCGCCGTATTTCGCCCTATTGCGGGAATACCCCGCCGGACCATCCCGATCTTTCGCCTGCATATGCCGAACTTCACGGGCTTCCGAAGACGCTCATCCTGTGCGGCGGGTGGGAAACTTCGCTGAGCGACAGCAGGATGCTTGATGACGGGCTGCGGGAGGGCGGAAGCTTTGCAAAACTTCACATCTTTCCCGGGATGTGGCACGATTTCATGCTTCTCTTTCCTCGGTTGAAAGAGAGCGGGGCCGCCTGGAAAGAGATCTTCGCGTTTATCACGGAAGCGCTTTCCTCGGGCGGTTGTTGATGCGGTTTGTGAAAATGCTTGCGCCCTGCTTGCGAGGCGGGCGGTTCGGGGGCATGTTGCCAGCCGCGGCAGTTCGTTCCGTCAGGCGCACAAAATGAAAACGGGAGGCTGTTGCCTCCCGTCTCATTTTGGTGGACCTGCGCAGAATACTTCGCGGGAGGGGCGGTTCGGTTTCAGATGGGCTTGCGTTCGCTCGTGCCGCCGCGAGCGGCGGGGCGAACTGAGGCAGTTCGTTCCGTCAGGC
>URMI01000017.1 GCA_900548845.1 uncultured Clostridia bacterium
CCGATCTAAGTACCTCACCTGGAGCAGCTATACGCCCGAAGAGAAGGGCGTGCTCGTCGTCTACGGCAGCATCTACGGCCACACGCAGAACGCGGCGGAGATCGTCGCCTCCCGTATAGCGCAGAAGGGCGTCAAGGTCAAGGTGTACGACGCTTCGATGACGGATACTTCCGTCCTCGTTTCCGAGGCGTTCCGCTATTCGCACATCGTCTTCGCTTCGGCGACCTACAATAACGGCATCTTCGTGAAGATGGAGGAATTCTTGTCCGATTTGAAGGCGCACGCCTTCCAGAACCGCGCCTATGCCGTCGTCGAGAACGGCTCGTGGGCGCCGCAGGCGGGCGCGCTGATCGAGGCGGAACTTTCTTCCTTCAAGAACATGAAAAAGTTGGGCGAGAAGGTGACTATCCTCTCCTCCGTCAAGGAAGAGACGCGGGAAAAGCTTCTTGCGCTTGCCGATCTCATCGCCGGGGACGTGAAGGCATGAAGTCGGTCTATCTGATGATCTTCGGGCTCGTCGTCATGTTTGCGGGGGTGGGGTGCATCGCATTCTCGCTGGACGCCGGGTGGAACACGCTCACCACGGTGGGCACGGTGCTGACGGCGGTGGGGTTCATCGTCACGGCGGTCGGCTTCTTCTGGAAGAAGAAGCAATAATTTGGGAACTTCCCCGCGCTGCGGGAGAAAATTATAAGGAGTTACGATCATGAAGTATGTTTGCACGGTCTGTGGCTATGTCTACGACGAGGAAACGGGCGATCCCGATAACGGCATCGCGCCCGGCACCCTGTGGAAGGATGTCCCCGACGACTTCACCTGCCCGCTCTGCGGCGTAGGCAAAGAAGATTTTTCCGCCGAATAAGGCAGGAAACGCGCGGGCGGGCTCCCTTTTGCGGGGGCTCGCCCTTTTTTGAAAAGACGGGAAAGCGCGAGGGAAGGCTTTCCTCTTCTTCCATGAAAACACATGCGCATTTTGTTTGAAAAGCGGCAAAGCGTGTGATATATTGATAAGGCCGTATTTTCATCGTGCGGCCCTCGGCGCGCCCCATATTCCGCTTTTGGAAGGATGCGGGCGGCGCTTCATAAGAAAAAGGAGGACGATATGGCAGAAAATAAAGTAAAAACGCTCATCCTCTCCGTCGTTCCGATGCGCACGCAGGTCGTATTCCCCGATCTCTCCGTCGCTTTCGACGCGGGCCGCGGCATCTCACTTGCCGCCGTCGAGCGTGCCAACCTCAACGATAAACTCATCTTTTTGACCAAACAGAAGGACGCGCAGGAGGAAGTCCCGGGCGAAGAGGGGCTCTTTGCCGTCGGCACGGTGGCGCGCGTCCGTCAGGTGACCCGCCTTCCCGGCGACCGCATCCGCGTGTTTGCCAACACGCTCTACCGCGCCCGCGCGCGTGATTTCCGCATCGAGGGCGGCTATATCTATGCCGTCACCGACGAGCTCACCACCATCCACGGCGATCCCACGCTGGAAGAGGCGTACTTCCGCACCGCGAAGGAACTCGTCAAAGACGTCATCCAGGCGGACGGCAAGATCTCGCAGGAAGTGGACGGGCGGCTCGCGACCATCGGCGACATCGACGAATACATCAACGTGTGCGCTTACAACATGCGCATCCGCGAGGAGGTCAAACAGCAGCTTCTGGAGGAGACCCGCCTTGTCGAGCGGCTCAAGCTCTTCGAACGCTGCCTCAACGACGAGCTGGAGATAAGCCGCCTCGAGCGCAAGATCGCGCAGGACGTGAGAAAGAACATCGATCAGTCGCAAAAGGAATATTACCTTCGCGAACAGCTCAAAGCCATCCACGCGGAGCTCGGCGACGACGTCGAAGAGAACGCCCGCCTGCGCGAAAAGCTGCTTGCAAAGCACCTTCCCAAGGAGGTGGAGGAAAAGGCGATGACCGAGCTTGCCCGCATGGACAAGATGCCCGCTTCCTCGCCCGAATACACCGTGCTGCGCAACTATGCGGACTGGCTCATCGACCTTCCGTGGACGGAGGAGACGCAGGATACCGGATCGCTCGCGGACGTCGAAAAAGTTCTCGACGACGACCACTACGGCCTGGAAAAGATCAAGGAGCGCGTCGTCGAATATCTCGCCGTCCTGAAACTGACGGGGGAATTGAAGGCGCCCATTTTGTGCCTCGTCGGCCCGCCCGGCGTGGGCAAGACGAGCATCGCCAAGTCGGTCGCGCGGGCGCTCGGCAGAAAGTTCGTGCGCATGAGCCTCGGCGGCCTCAAAGACGAGGCGGAGATCCGCGGCCACAGACGCACCTACATCGGCGCCATGCCCGGCCGTATCCTCTACGAGATGAAGAACGCGGGCTCTGTCAATCCCGTGTTCCTTCTCGACGAGGTGGACAAGATCTCGATGGACCTGCGCGGCGACCCCGCGAGCGCGCTCCTCGAAGTTCTTGACCCCGAGCAGAATTCCACCTTCCGCGACAGATATCTCGAAGTTCCTTATGACCTGAGCAAAGTCATGTTCATCGCGACGGCGAACACGCTCGACACCATCCCCGGGCCCCTTCGCGACCGCATGGAGATCATCGAGCTTTCGGGCTACACCCCGCAGGAGAAGGAGGAGATCGCAAAGCGCTATCTCGTCCCCAAAAAACGCAAGGAAAACGGCCTCACCGAAGAAAACCTGCGCATCACGGACGGGGCGATCGGCGAGATGATCGACGGCTACACGATGGAAGCGGGCGTGCGTACTCTGGAGCGCACCATCGGCACCGTGTGCAGGAAGGCCGCCGTGCGCATCGCCAAGGACGAAGAAAAGAAGGGCATCACCGTCACGCGGCAGAACCTTGAAAAATTCCTCGGCGCCAAGCGCTTTTTACGCGAGGACGAGATGCGCGAGAAGGACGAAGTGGGCGCCGCCACCGGACTTGCCTGGACGGCGGTGGGGGGCGCGACGCTCACCATCGAAGTCTCGGCGATGCAGGGCAAGGGCGACATTTTGCTTACGGGCAAGCTGGGCGACGTCATGAAGGAGTCCGCCCGCGCCGCCATCAGCTATATCCGCGCCCATGCCGAACAGTACGGCATCGACGAAGAGGAATTCGAAAAGAAGGATATCCACATCCACATCCCCGAGGGTGCGACCCCCAAGGACGGCCCGAGCGCGGGCATTACGATGGCGACCGCCATCCTCTCCGCCTTCACCAATCACCCCGTGCGCCGCGACGTCGCGATGACGGGGGAGATCACCCTGCGCGGCAAGGTGCTGCCCATCGGCGGGCTTAAGGAAAAGGCGCTCGCCGCCAACCGCATCGGCATCAAGAACGTCATCATCCCCGAAGAGAACAAGAAGGACGTCGAGGAGATCCCCGAAGCCGTCCGCAAGAACATCAACTTCATCTGCGTGAACGACGTGGAAGAAGTGTTCCACAACGCCGTCCGCGGGCTGTGAGCATCCCGCCCAGGATCAGACTGTAAGGAGGTCCTCATGGAGATCAAAGAAGCGAAATTTTTGAAGTCTGCCGCCGAAATGCGCGGATTTTTGAGGCCCGAGCGCCCCATGATCGCCGTCTGCGGCCGAAGCAACGCGGGCAAGAGCTCGCTCATCAACCTGCTCGCAAACCGCAAGAACCTTGCCAAGACGAGTTCCGCCCCCGGCAGGACGCGCCTTGTCAACTACTTCGATTTCGGCGAATTCTGGCTCGCCGATCTCCCGGGCTACGGCTATGCCGCCGTCTCGCGCGACGAGAAGGCGCGCTGGGGCAAGACGCTCGACGCCTTCTTCGCAAAAAAGGAGGACATCCGCCACGTCTTTTTGCTCATCGATATCCGCCGCGACCCTTCGGGGGACGATCTGCAGCTCGTCGATTTCCTCAACTATCATATCATCCCGTTTTCCGTCATTGCGACCAAGAGCGACAAGCTCTCCCGCATGAAGACCAAGGAAAGAAGGCGGGCGATCGCCTCTCAGTTCGGCCTCGGCGAAGATAACGTCGCCGTCGTCTCGTCGGTGACGGGGGAGGGGAAGGCGGATGTGCTTTCGCGCATCGCACAGGTGTGCAGCATCGTCCCGTCCCAAGAAGATTGAACGGATAGGCCCCGAAATTTATAGTTTTGTGAAAAACTTGACAAAAACCTGACACAAACTTGACGTTCTACTGTTGGACAAACGCCGAAAAACCTGCTATCCTTGATAGCGATGAGTTCGCACAGGGCATCTTGCCCGTGCAGCTGAGTCTTTTTCGGAAAAACATGAGGCCCGCAGCCGTTTGGCTGCGGGCCTCATGCCTTAATAAAGTTCTCAAACAAAGGGCGGCCGTCGGGGAAAGTGGGCGCAAAAGTTTGACTTGACGGGGGCGGATGTGATACAATCACGGCATGGATACATCGGAAAAGATCACGAGCCTCAGGCAGGCGTTCAGCCTGTCGCAGGAGGAATTCGGCGCCCGCATCGGGGTCTCCCGTCAGACGGTCGTCAGCTGGGAGCAGGGCGCGCGGCCTTCCTCATTCAACCGCCGCCGCATCTGCGAGGAATTTGCCCTTCCCGTCAATTTCTTCGATGCGGACGTCACCGTCTCCTTCGGGCATTCGGCGCGCGCGGAAGAACGCGAAGGGGAGCATGCCGCGCCTTCTTCTGCCGTATTGCCGGCAGTAGCTTCTTCCGCCGTTTTGCCCGAGGCGCCCTCTGTTGCCCTTCTTCCGGAAGCGGAGCAGGAAGCGGGCGGCGCCGTGCCCCTTCCTCCCGCGGCGGGGAGAGCGGCTTCCGCGCTCCGTGCGCTCGGCACGGCGATGCGGTGGGGGACGGTCGTCTTTGCGGGGCTGCTCGCCCTGTGCGTCGCGGCGGGCGTCGTTCTTGTCGTGTTGTCGCTCGTCTGCGAAGGGTCGGACGGCTGTATCGTTGCCGTCAACCCGCGCGGGATCGCCGTCGCCATGATGACGCTCTCGGGCGTCATCGCCGCCTTCTATGCGCTGTGCCTCTTTTTGAGGCTGCTTTTGCGCGAAGTGCTGCGCGGAGGTGTCCGCCGCAAGTGAGCGTTTGCGCAAAACGTCTCCAACAAAATAAGCGAAAATCAGCGGAGAAAGGCAAAAATTTCTCCGTTTTTTCCTGTAAAAAAGTTGCCTCGCAAAAAAAAATATGGTAAAATATCACGGTTAGAAATCCACACCCCGAAAGAGCGCCGCGCTCCGTGCCCGCAAATCTATCTCAGGCGGGCAGCAGGCGGAAACCCGTTCGCGGGGGAGGTTCAACGGAGGAATTATGGCAGTCATTACCATGAAGCAGCTGCTCGAGGCGGGCGTCCACTTCGGGCACCAGACGAGAAAGTGGAACCCCAAGATGAAGAAGTACATCTTCGCGGCACGCCACGACATCCACATCATCGACCTTGAAAAGACGGCGAAGCTCATCGAAGAAGCTTATACGTTCGTCGTTGAGTCGGTGAAGGCCGGCAAGAGCGTTCTTTTCGTCGGCACCAAGAAGCAGGCGCAGGACGCCATCAAGGAAGAAGCAGAGCGCTGCGGCCAGTACTACGTCAACTCCCGTTGGCTGGGCGGGTGCCTCACCAACTTCAAGACCATCCGCGCCCGCATCGACTATCTTGAAAAGCTCGAGAAGATGGAAGAGAGCGGCGAGTTCGACCTCCTTCCCAAGAAGGAAGTGCTCGGCCTTAAAAAGGAGATGGCAAAGCTTCAGGAAAACCTCGGCGGCATCAAGAACATGCGTACCCTTCCCGGCATCATGTTCATCGTCGACCCTCATAACGAGGACATCGCCGTTGCTGAAGCGCGCAAGCTCCACATCCCGATCGTCGCCATCACCGATACCAATTGCGATCCCGATCTCATCGACCACGTCATCCCCGGCAACGACGATGCGATCCGCGCGATCAAGCTCATCTCGTCCGTCATCGCCAACGCCGTCATCGAGGCAAACCAGGGCGAAACGTTCGATGCAGCTCCCGCTCAGGAGGAAGCAGCTCCCGCAGAGGATGCTCCCGCAGCTGAGGCTCCCGTTCAGGAATAACTTTTTTGGAGGAAGACAACCATGGCAGAATTTACCGCAAAGGACGTCATGACGCTCCGTGAACAGACGGGCGCGGGCATGATGGATTGCAAGAAGGCCCTTGTCGATGCAGAGGGCGATATGAACAAGGCAGCGGACCTTCTCCGCGAGCGCGGCATTGCAAAGGCTGCAAAGCGCGCTTCCAAGATCGCCGCAGAGGGCGTCGTCTATGCCTACATCGAAGGCAATACGGGCGTGCTCGTCGAAGTCAACTGCGAGTCCGACTTCGTTGCCAAGGGCGACAGATTCCGCGCCCTTGTCGAGACGGTCGCAAAGCAGATCGCAGCGACGAAGCCTCAGGACGTCGAAACGCTCCTTGCTTCCACCCTTCCTTCGGGTGAGACGGTCGAAGCGTTCGTCACCGATCAGACCGCCGTCATCGGCGAGAAGATCTCCGTCCGCCGTTTCACGGTGTATGAGAGCGCGGGCCACATCGAAACGTATATCCACATGGGCGGCACGATGGGCGTCATGCTCAACTTCGCCTGCGAAGAGAACGACGTCACGAAGGAGCTCGCGCACAACATCGCGCTCCACGTCGCATTCTCCAAACCTCAGTACATGACGAAGGACGAAGTCTCCGAGGAAACGCTTGCCAAGGAGAAGGAGATCCTCATGAAGGAAGTCATGAACGAGGGCAAGCCCGCGAACATTGCAGAAAAGATCGTGCTCGGCAAGATCAAGAAGTTCTACGAAGAGAACTGCCTGCTCGACCAGAAGTTCATCAAGGACGACAAGGTCACGATCGCTCAGCTCATCGCAGAAGAAGCCAAGAAGGCAGGCTGCTCCGTGGAGCTCAAGGCATTCTGCTTCTACGTCATGGGCCAGGGCCTCGAAAAGAAGAGCGAGGATCTGCAGGAAGAAGTCGCCAAGCAGGTCGAGGCGATGAAGAAGTGAGGAGATTCACGAATTTCTTTCGCTGCGCGAAACAAATTCCGTGATGGGTGAGTTTGGGGCATCTAAGTTGCTTGTTCGCCCGCGAACCCATCTGTCATTCTAAGAACAATAAGCCTCTGGTAAGAGGCAAATTGAGTCCCGCAGCGGAGGGGAACCCTCCTTGCGGGATTTATTTTTAGAAGCAACAAAGGGGAACCCTCCTTGCGGGATTTTTTAGAGATTCACGAATTTCTTTCGCTGCGCGAAACAAATTCCGTGAGAAGTCAGGTTTGACGAATGGAACAGGCGGTCTTTGCCGCCTGTTTTTTTGCGCCTTGCTTTCAATATCCTAAAAATTTCAAAGCGGGTATTGATTTTTGCGGCGGGGCGTGCTATAATGGGGGCACAAAGGGCGGCGAGAGCTCGCGCCCGTATGATAAGGAGGGCAGTACCATGAAGCACAGGATCATCACCGTCAGCCGTGAATTCGGCAGCGGCGGACGCACGATCGCCAAGGAAGTGGCGGAAAAGCTCCGCATCCCCTGTTATGATCAGGAACTCATCGAAAAAGTGGCGGAAGAGAGCGGCTTTGCCAAGGAGTACATCGCCGAACACGGCGAACAGACGGGCAACTGGCTCACCAATGCCTTTGCGGCGGCGGCCTCTTACTACGGGCCCATCGGCAGGGACTTTGTGTGGATGGCGCAGAGGAAGGTCATTCTTGAACTCGCCGAAAAGCAACCGTGCGTCATCGTGGGGCGCTGCGCCGACTTTATCCTCCGCGACAGGGCAGACCTTCTCAAAGTGTTCATCCATGCCGATCCCGCCTTCCGCGCCGACCGCATCGTGCGCGTCTACGGCGAGCGGGAAGATTCGCCCGAAAAGCGCATCCGCGATAAGGATAAGCGCCGCATGGCATACTACCGCTACTATACCGACATCGACTGGGGCGTCGCCAAGAATTACGACGTCTGTCTCGACAGCGGCACGATCGGCATCGACCGCTGCGCCGACATCATCTTCTCGCTCTTCTGAGCCGCGGGAATGACCTTCCGCTTGGGCGGAAAGGGAGCGGCGGGCGCGCGAATTTTCCCGCGCGTCCGTCTTTTGCGGCGTTTTCGCCGTACTTTCATGAAAACCCCGCGCAATTTGCGTGCTTTTTCGGCGCGGGTATGATATACTATTAAAAATCGGAGCGCCGTGCGGCGCAAAGGGGATACTATGCAGCCGAAATACAAACGGATCCTGTTGAAGCTCTCGGGCGAAGCGCTTGCGGGCGATCAGAAGTTCGGCCTCAACGAAGAGGTCATCTCGCGCGTCGTCGATCAGCTCGTCAAAGTGCACGATATGGGCGTGGAGATCGCGCTCGTCATCGGCGGGGGCAACTTCTGGCGGGGCAGGCAGGGCACCAATATGGATCGCGCCACTGCCGACCAGATGGGCATGCTCGCGACCGTCATCAACTCGCTCGCCATGATGGACGCCATCGAACAGAGGGGCGTTCCCACGCGCGTGCAGACGGCGCTCAACATGATCTCGGTCGCAGAGCCCTACGTCCTTCGCAAGGCGCTGCATCACTTCGAAAAGGGGCGCATCGTCATCATGGCGTGCGGCACGGGCAACCCGTATTGCTCGACGGACACCGCCGCCGCCCAGCGCGCCTGCGAAATAAGAGCGGACGTTTTGCTCATGGCAAAGAATGTGGACGGCATCTACGACAGCGACCCCGCGCTCAACCCGGACGCCAAGAAATACGACAGGCTCACGTTCAGCGACATCGTGAACAAAGGCCTCAAAGCGATGGACGCGACGGCTGCGACCATGTGCATGGAAAACGACATCCCCGTGCTCGCCTTCGCGCTCGGCGAGGAAGATTCCATCCTCCGCGCCGTCTGCGGCGAAAGCCTGGGCACGCTCATCAGCAACGAATAACCTTTTAAGGAGACGATCATGGAAAACGAAAAAATGGAAGAGATCTTTTTGGTGCTCGAGGATAAGCTCGATAAAGTCGTGAACGTCCTCAAAGACGAGTACGGCACCATCCGCGCGGGCCGCGCCAACCCCCACATCCTGGATAGATTGCAGGTGGAGGCATACGGCGGTATGAGCCCCCTCAATCAGCTGGGCAATATCTCCGTCGCAGACGCGAGATGCCTTGTCATCAGCCCTTGGGATAAGTCGCTTCTAAAGTCCATCGAGAAGGCGATCCTCGCCTCCAACATCGGGCTCAATCCCACCAACGACGGCAACGTCATCCGCCTTGTCTTCCCCGAACTCACCGAGGAGAGAAGAAAGGACCTTGTAAAGCAGGTGCGCCGCATGGGCGAGGACGCGAAAGTCGCCGCCCGCAACGTGCGCCGCGAAGCGATGGAAGGCATCAAGAAGATGAAGAACGGCAAGGAGATCTCCGAAGACGAGGCATCCAACGCCGAGCAGGATGTCGAAAAGAACATCGCAAAGTGCATGGAAGAGCTCGATAAGGCAGTCTCTGCCAAGGAAAAAGAGCTCATGACCATCTGATGGGGGAGATCCCCCGCCACGTCGCCGTCATCATGGACGGCAACGGGCGCTGGGCGCAGAAACGCCTCCTTCCCCGCAGCGCGGGCCACAGCGCGGGCATGAAGCGCATGATAGCTTTGAGTGAATACCTCTTCCGCCGCGGGGTGGAAGTGGTGACGCTGTACGCGCTCTCGCAGGAAAATTTGTCGCGTTCCGAAGAGGAGCTTTCCGCCCTCTTTGCGCTCTTCCGCCAATATTTCGCGGGCAACGTCGAACGCCTTCAAGAGAGCGGCATCCGCCTCGGCGTCATCGGGGACGTGACCCTTCTCCCCGAAGATATCCGAACGCTCATCGAGAGCGGGAAGGAGAGGACGAAGGAGGGGAGGCGCGGCACGCTGGTGCTCGCCATCGCCTACGGCGCGCGGCAGGACATCGTGCGCGCCGCGAACATCGCCCAAAAAGCGGGCAGGGAGCTCACGGAAGAAACCTTTTCCGCGCTCCTTTCGACGGGGGCGTATCCGCCGCCCGATCTTCTCGTCCGCACGGGCGGAGAAAAGCGCCTTTCCAACTTTCTGCTGTTTGAATCGGCTTACGCCGAACTGTATTTTTCCGATAAGATGTTCCCCGCCTTTACCGACGAAGACATGGCGCGCGCGCTCGAAGATTATGCCTCGCGCGACCGCCGCTTCGGCAGGGTCAGGGCGGAGAAAGACTGAGTTTGCCATGAAAAGACTCCTCACGGGCATCGTCTATATCCTCATCCTCCTGGGCGCGTTCCTGCTCAGGAGGTATGTGCATCTTCTCTTTTTCGACGCGCTCGTGCTGCTCTTTTCCGTGCTCGGCACCTGGGAGATGCTGCGCGCCTTCGGGGATCGCATCGACAGGGCACAGAAGACGCTCGTTTTGCTCTTTTCTTCGGGCATCATCATAGATCGGAAGA
>URMI01000018.1 GCA_900548845.1 uncultured Clostridia bacterium
CCCGCCTTCCCCTATAATAAAAGCCATGAAATACATCGAACTCACCGTACATACCGCCACCGAGGGGAGCGAGCTCGTCGCCGACGCGATGTGGGCGTACTCCCCCTACGGCGTCACCGTCTGCGATGCCGCCGACGCCGCCGCGCTTGCCAAGGATTCCACCGTCTTCTGGGACTATATGGACGAAAACGTCTCTTCGGAGAACCGCGACGTCCTCGTCAAGTGCTATTTGGAGCCTTCGGAAGCGGAGGAAAAGATCAGGCTCATCCTGGGGGAGATCGCCTCGCGCAAGGAGCGTTCGGAAGGCGCCATCGACTTCGGCTCGCTGGAAGAGACCAAGCGCGAGATCGAGGGCGACGACTGGATCGACGTGTGGAAGAAGCACTTCCGCCCCATCCATCTCGGCCGCATCGTCGTCGTGCCCGAATGGATCGACTATAAAAAAGAGGCGGGCGAAGAGATCGTCTACCTCGATTCCAACATGGCGTTCGGCACGGGCGAGCACGAGACGACCTCGATGTGCGTCGAACTTCTGCAAAAGTATTTGAAAGAGGGGGATACCGTCCTCGACGTCGGCTGCGGCAGCGGCATTCTGGGCATTTCTGCCGCCAAGCTCGGGGCAAAGCGCTGCTATCTTTCCGACCTCGACCCCATCGCCGTCGAAAGCGCCGAACACAACTGCGCCCTCAACAACGTCGAAGATATTACGCGCGTCACCCTCGCTGACCTTCTCACCGATTCCTCGGTGGAGGCAGACGTCATCCTCGCCAACATCACGGCGGAAATTCTGTGCCTGCTCGCGCCCTCTGTTCCTTCGCACCTCAGAGCGGGCGGCACGCTCATTTTAAGCGGCATCATCGAGAGCAGGCTCTCCCTCGTCAAAGAAAAATACTCATCCCTCGGCCTTACATGCAAGGAAGAGAGGCAAAAGGGCGAGTGGTTCGCGCTCGTCTTTTCGCGGGAGGCTTGAATGGCTGCCCCCAAGCGCTTTTTTGTCCCGAATATCGGGGAGGAAGTCGTGCTCTCGGGCGAAGAGTTCCGCCACGCCTCTCAGGTGCTCCGCCTGAAAACAGGGGACGAAGTCACCCTGCTCGACGGCAGCGGCGCCGAATATTCCGCCGTCATCGCCGCGTGTTCCAAGCGCGAGATGTTGCTCAACGTCTTAAATAAGACGGTCTCCGATAAGGAGCCCGAAACGGAAGTCACCCTCCTTTTCGGTGCGCTCAAAGGGGATAAGTCCGAGCTCGTCGTGCAGAAGGCGGTCGAGCTGGGCGTCTTTCGGATCGGCATCTTTTTGTCGCGCTTTTGCTCGGTCTCCTTCGGGGAGAACAAGCTCGAACGGCTCGAACGCGTCGCGCGGGAGGCGGCAAAGCAGTGCCTGCGCGCCCGCGTGCCCGGGATCACCCTCTATCCCGATCTCGAAAGCGCGCTTTCCTCGGCGCAAACTTGCAAAAACAAGCTCTTTGCCTGCGAATTTTTGAAGACGGGCGAAGGGGATTTTACATCGCTCGAAGGGCCGACGGCGCTTGTCGTCGGCAGCGAGGGCGGCTTCTCGCGCGAAGAATTCGAGCGGGCGAAGGAGCTCGGCTTTACGGGCGTTTCGCTCGGGAAACGCATTTTGCGCGCGGAGACGGCGTCCATCGCCCTTCTTTCCGTCGCGATGCACGCGCTGGGGGAATGGCGATGAAGGCGTGCGTATTCACTCTCGGCTGCAAGCTCAACGAGGTGGAGAGCGCTTCCCTCATGAGCGGTTTGAAGGCGCTCGGCTACGAGACGACGGAAGAGCTCGGCTATGCCGATCTGTATCTTCTCAACACCTGCGCGGTGACCAAAGAGGCGGAAAAAAAGAGCCGCCAGGCGGTCGCCCGTATGCGGAAATATAACCCCGACGCCCCCGTTATCGTGTGCGGCTGCGCCGCGCAGCACCACGCCGAAGATTTTTGGGGGCGCGAAGGCGTCGTCCTCGTCACGGGCGCGCAAGGCAAGGGCAGGCTTTTGGATCTTCTCCGCGAGGGGAAACAAGGCGTCTTCGTTGAGCCCGAGCAGGGGCTTTGCGAGCTCCCCGCCCCCCAGAAGACAAAGACGCGCGCCTATCTTCGCATCCAGGACGGGTGCGACCGCTTCTGCTCCTACTGCCTCATCCCGTACTTGCGCGGCCGTTCGCGCTCGCGCAAGAAGGAAGCCATCGTAAAGGAAGCGCTCGCCTCTCCCGCAAAGGAACTTGTTCTGACGGGCGTGGATATCTCCGACTATCACGACGGCGATTGCGATCTTGCGGGGCTTGTGCGCCTTTTAAAAGAGGCGCCCGCCCGTATCCGCCTGGGCTCGGTGGAAGAGAGCGCCGTCACGGACGAGCTGCTTTCCGCCATGAAAGAGGGCAATTTCATGCCGCACTTTCATCTTTCGCTGCAGAGCGGGTCGGACGCGGTGCTCCGCGCGATGAACCGCCGCTACACCCGCGCCGAATATCTTGCTGCCTGCCGCAAAATTTACGAGGCGTTCCCCGACGCCGCCATCACGACGGACATCATCGTCGGCTTCCCGGGCGAAACGGAGGAGGATTTTCAGGCATCTCTCTCCATCGTGAAAGAGGCGGGGTTTTCGCGCGTGCACGTCTTTCCCTTTTCCCCGCGGGAGGGGACTGTCGCCTTCAAAAAGCCCGATCTTCCCGCTTCCCTGAAGCACGAGCGCGTGCAGCGGCTCATCTCGGCCGCCAAAGAGGCGGAAGAGGAATATCTTGCCCGCTTTATGGGGCGGGAGAGCGAAGTGCTGTTCGAAGCGGACGGCGGCTATACGCCCAACTATCTGCGCGTCTATGCGGATGGCGCGGAGGAGGGGAGCTTGTGGCGGGTGAAGCTTATGGGGCGCGAAAAGGACGGATTGTCTGCCCAATTGCTGCAAAAAATCTGAATTTTGAACGGAGGTCAACATATGGATAACTGCATTTTCTGCAAGATCGTCGCGGGGGAGATCCCCTCCGCCAAAGTGTATGAGGACGACAAGATGGTCGTCTTCAAAGACATCGAGCCCAAGGCCAAAGTACATCTTCTCTGCGTGCCCAAGGAGCACTTTGCCTTCCTTTCCGAAGCGGACGACAAGCGCGCGGCGCTGATCGGCAGCATGCTGCAGACGGTGGGCGCGCACTACAAGGAATGGGGGCTCGAAGCGGGTTACCGTGTCGTCATCAATCAGGGCGAGAACGCGGGGCAGACGGTGATGCATCTTCACATGCATCTCCTCGGCGGCGAAGTTTTGAGCTGGTAATTGCGCTCGCTCCATAAACTTCGCAATACTTTGTCAAGCTGCGGCAACCCTCAGTCACTTACTCGTCGGAGCAAGGCGGATTTTGCGGGCGTTCGCCTAACGGCAAACGCCGCGCCTATAACGCCTGCTCCTCCTCTTCCCACAAAGCTTTTGCTTCGCAAAAGCTTTGCGGGATCCCTGTAAGCTCCTTCGGGTTTTCCTCGCTCTCCTCGTCTTGCTCGTTTCTGAAGCGAGGAAGTAACCGACAACTGCGACGGAAGGGGTTTTTCTCTTCCCGCAGCGTATATTTCTCATGAAATCTGTCAAACATCTCCCCGAAGAAGTCCGGGGAGGTTTTTTATGTGGTCGGGGCGTAAAACGGCAGGGGCGGTCTCCGAACGCCCGCAGTCCGGACAAAGCGGTTCAGTCCGTTGCGCGAAGTTCAGACGGGTGGCAAAGCTCGTTGCTGTCTTGCTTGCCTGCCTTGCGGCGGCGGGGGCGCTCTTCGTGCTTCGGCATGCGCCTTCCTTTGCGGGCGCGGCGCGCTACACCCTCTTTTTGGGCGAAAATTCCTCCGCGGAGGCGATCGTGCTCGAAGGGGACGCGCTCCCGCTCCTGCTTTCCCCCGAAGTGCGCGGCGAGAGCGCCGTCTATCAAAGCGACTGTGCGGAAGAACTGCTCAGAGCCTATCGCGCGCGCGTCCTCTTTATAGAGAAGGCGGCGGGCACGGTGAGCTACTACTGCCATTCCCCCTTGCTCGGCGAGGGGCTGCTCCTGAACGGCAAGCGCGTCAACCTGCACATCGCGGCGGGGAGGGGGCAGACGGCGGCGGGCACGCCGCTCCTTTTCGGCGGGTTCTGAACCGCCCGCGCCGCTCCCTTTCGGCGGCTTCTGAACGACCCGCGCCGCTCCCTTTCGGCAGGTTCTGAGCCGCCCGTAAAAATTTTCCCCGGACGAGGTATAAAATGCGAAGCAACGGTCGATCATCCCATAGAAACCGGAGGACATTATGAACGAAACGCAAACCGATCTCACCATCCGAAAGAAGAAACTGCTGTATTCCCTGATCGCGGGCGTGGGGGCGCTGCTCCTCATCGCGGCGATCGTCCTCACCGTCGTGTTCGCAACGCGCGGCGAGCCCACCGTCGAAACGCCTCCCGTCACCGAACAGCCGGGCGGTGACGAGGACAAGGACGACGAAGATGACAAGCCCACGGGCGGCGAAGAAGTGCGCTTTGTGCTCCCTTCTTCGGGTACGCCCACCCTGTACGGCGAAGTGTACTATAACGAGACGCTCAACAAGATCTACCGCCACAACGCGGTCGACTTCGCGGCGAAAGAGGGCGAAGAGGTCGCCTGCATCGCGGAAGGCACCGTGCTCGAAGTCAGCCTTTCCGAAGAGCTCGGCAACCTCATCACCGTCGATCACGGCGGCGGGCTCGTGAGCTCCTACCGCTTCGTAGAGCCCGAGGAAGGGCTGAAGGCGGGCGATGAGCTTGAAAAGGGCGACGTTCTCGGCACGGTCGCCGCCCCTTACGGCACGGAGGCACACGGCGGCGCGCACCTTCACTTCGAGCTTTCTCTCGACGGCGAAAGCGTCGACCCTGCCGATCACCTCGATCTTACCTACGAAGAAAAGTAAGGAACACCGGGCAAAATATACCAAAGAAGATCCCCCTTTCGCGGCGCTCCCTTGCGGAGTGCCGCACTTTTTTGTGTGCTTTTCGTCTGCCCTGCGCATGGATCGCGCCCGCTTGCAGAAATTATCAATATACCGATAACTTTTTCCAAAAAGGTATTGACAGAATTGTGATTTTGTTGTAAAATCATGATAACCACGCAAAACAAGTGGAAAAAATCTCTATAGGGGGACATGAACAACATGAAGAAGCTTAGAATAGCTTTGGCTGTCGTCTTCTCGCTCTGCTTCTCGCTCTTCCTCGTTGCCTGCGGCGGCGGGAAGGAAGTGACCGAGATCGAGCTTTCAGGCGGCACCAGAACGTTCACCGAGGGCGAAGCGTTCTCGACCGGCGACTTACAGGTCACTGTTTATTACCGCGGGTCGGATAAGGCTGTCGTACTCGAATCCGGCAAATACGAGGTGGACGATTCCGCCTACAATCCCGATAAAGCGGGCACCTACACGATCGTCATCACGCCCGAGCAGACGCCCGCAGAAGGCGCTCAGCCTGTGACGGCTACCTACGATGTCACGGTCGAACACAGCTGGACGGCGAGCACCGAAGAAGCCGGCACCGAAGTGTGCGGCTGCGGTGCAAAGCGCACCAACCTCACGGGCCTCAACGATAAGATGGTGATGATCGAGTGGAACAACCCCGCGACCATCGAGATCTCCGAGAATTCGCCCGCAGAGGCGCCCTCCAACGGGGAAAACCACGTCACCTACGGCGTGCTCGTCGCAGGGCAGACCATGACGCTCACCCTTCAGATCGACGCGGCGGATGCGAGCCAGAATTGGTTTGCGCCCCTCATGGGCTTCCGCAACGGCGCGGACGGCGTCCTTCCCCGTGAAGACCTCTGGGTCATTGTCGATGCAGGTAAATCTGGGTACACCACGCCCGGCATGACGGCGGGCACCGCTGCTACGGGCTCCGCCACGACGGAAAGCCCTCTTTGGCAGGTCTACTACCGCGGCGAAGCCATCAACGCCGGCGATATGCAGCCTTCCGGCGATCAGAAGGCGACCGTCGTCGTTCAGTACGACTACACGAGCGACAGCATCATGTATATCCGTCACACCCTCACCCCTGCGGGCGGCGGTGCGACCAAGGAACTCATCTATTCCGTCCTTGTTCCCAACGCATCTTACGAGATCTGCGCTTACGGTGAGAAGTGCGAATACACGGTCACCGCGGTCGAAACGGTCATGAACACTTACATGACCGGCTTCGAAGGCAAGATCACGGCAAACCAGATCCAGGCCGAAGGCAAGATGTTCGATACGTCGGGCATTGAATCTACGGCTACCATGAGCGACGGCAACAAGGTCGAAGACCTGTTCAACGCTTACGCAATGCTTGACGGCTCCGTCGTCAACCTTGCAGTTACCCCTCTTGCAGCCGGCATGACCGATTTCTATATCGAGTTCGCAGGCGCACAGTACTACCTCACTTCGGACGGCACGGCAGACGGCCAGGATTCCGTCACCGTTCTTCCCACTGAATTCACGCAGGTCACGGCGTCCGCCGTCGTCAAGGGCGAAGTCTTCGACGCGCCTCAGGTGGCTGCAGACTACGCCGTCGATGCTGCGGGCGACGCCGTTGAGATCGTCGTCACCGGTACGGCAAACATGCTGACGGCAGCGCAGAAGGAAGCGCTCGGCACCGACAAGTCCGCCTTCGTCGCGTTCAAGCTCTCCGCACTTTCCAAAGGCGTCACGGCTGTCTCCGTCGATAACGGCGGCTATGCAGTCCTTGTGGACGGCATCATCGAAGTCGTCCTTCCCGTCGGTGCAGATTACACCGTCACCATCACGGCAGGCGAAACGACGCAGACCGCGAAGGTCAACATGTCCAAAGTCACGGCCCCTACGGCAGGCGCTTATGTTTCCGCTTCCGACTTCACGCTCGACGCGGGCGGCACCTACACGGTCGTCTACACGGGCATCACGGGCGATGTCGATACGCTCTCCCTCGTCACGGGCGGCAAGCGCGACACGATCGCCGACATCAAGGCAGAGATCACTGAAGAAGGCAAGTACACCGCACTCCGCAACCAGATGTACATCAAGTCTGTCGAAGAGACCGAGGAAGGCCTTGTGGTCGTCTATGAAGTCGCGGCTCCTCAGATCGTCAACCTCTCCGCGACCAACGTATCCCGTGCCGTCGAGATCAGAAATGCCGACAACGAGTCGCTCGCATCTCTCACGCTCTACTACAACATGTCCTTCAGCGATGCTCCTTCGGGCGAGTATGCGAAGATCTCCGACGACACCGTCGTGTTCATCTCGGGCGATCTCATGTACGTCATCAAGGGCGTCACGGCAGAGTCTGTTGCAGGCAAGCTCGAGTACACCGATCTCTTCATCGATGCTACGCTGAATATTCAGAATGAGACCGGCGAACCTTACGACGTTTCTATTTCTACCTCCTTCGATACGACGAGCAATGCCGTTGTTATCAGCCCCGACGCTTCCAACGCGATCACGTTGGCAGATACGACGGTCGGTAAGCTTGTTGCACTCGGCAACGTCGGCGACGATACCGACTACGACTACGGCGCACTCATCATGTATCAGTTCTCTCTCAAGACCATTGGTCTCCGTGCAGAGGACAATGCAGAGACGTTCTACTTCACGGCAAACGAAGATACCGTCAATGGTCAGGAGACGTACACCGTCTATAAGGTGACCGAAAACGAGATCACGGCCTCCGAGGCTACGGTCGGCGAGCGCAAGACCACGCAGGTTTGGAGCTGCGTTACCGATGGTATCGAAGCTTACACCGATGAAAATGGTTTTGTGTTCGGTGCGATCATTACTCCCGCAACGGGCGTCCATACCTTCGGCGAGTACGACGAAAACAACGAGGCAGTCTGCTCCGTTTGTAACGCAGTCAAGACGAAGTACGTCGTCAGTGAGAACTCCTTCTACGAAGTCGTTGTCCTCGATAAGACCGTTTCGGAAGGCGTTCGTAATACCGATACCGACGGTGCAAACTGGTGGGTCGGCACGATGGGTCAGAAGACGCTTGTCGGCGACTTCGCGATCAAGTACACTTGGACGAACACGAGAGATGCTGCATATCTTAGCGACGGTGCGCTCATGCTCGAGTATGCTGGTCCCGATGAAGATATCGTTGATGGCCTCCATAAGAGATTCCTCGAAGCTGCTTCCGATCAGAACAACAGTGCAGGTAGCGTCACGACTGTCAAGAACAGCCTTTGGGGTGAGGGTTCTACGATCACCTATAAGATCTATCAGAACGGTACGGAAACCACCTACCCTGCAAATGCTTTTGACCAGGGCAAGACGACTTGGGAAGGCGAATACGAAGTGGTTGCGGTTCGTGTCGGTACGACCCTTACCATTACCGAAACGGCTAACCTGACGAGCGGCGATGTTTGGACGGGCGTCCTCACGATCACCAACTTCTCGAGAGTCGACCTTCTTGCTCAGATCGGCGGTAACGCTTACTGGCTCGATGATATCACGGTCAACGTCGGTACGGTCTCGCAGACGACGAATGTCGCAGTCGGCGATGGTTACACCATTTCCGTTGACAGAGTCGATATCACGAACAATGATACCAAGAACGGTTGGTGGGATGGCTCGAGCTCCGCGCTCACTCTTCCCGAAGGTGATTTCGCGCTCGTTTATACCTGGCAGAACCTGAGAGATCCCAACTGGTATCAGGATGCTGTCATTGAGTTCTGGAATGCAGACGCGGACTACTTCGATATGAACGTATTCCTTGGTAATGCAGCATGGGGCGATCTTGTGACGAAAGACATTGAAAAGACCTGCGTTAAGATGATCAACGGCGAAGTCGTCGATGATATCCCTCCTCAGGACGTTGCTTCTGAAGGCATTTGGCTCGGCGATTACACTGTTTATGTTATCAGATCGGGCGATACGCTCTACCTGTATCAGACGATGACGAGCAGTGTGAACGATAACGTCTATACTGTTGTCGAGTCCTTCTCCGGCTTTACGACTGAGGCGCTCTCTGCTTGTATCAGCGGTAACCCTTATTTCATCGATGGTATTACCGCATCTATCGGTACGATCGTTGAGTAAAGCTTGACCTAAAACAACCTCATAAGTTGTGAACAAAAGGGGGCTCCCGCGAGAGCGGGGGCTCTCTTTTTTTTGTGTGCGGCAACAGGGGCGGGGGGAGGACGGTCACGCTTTGCCGTTCCGCGTCATAATTTTCTCAAAATTCCTTAACTTCCTTCCAAAATCGGTTGACAAGCCCCTCAAAGTGTGGTAAACTTCCGTTGTGCACCTGGAAAGGGGTGTAATTTTTTTGTATGGAGTTTATCACGCATGGCTACCAAATCGACGAGAATGAAGATCACGTTCGAATGTACGGAATGCAAGAACAGAAATTACGACAGCTTCAAAAATAAGCGCAACGACCCCGACCGTCTCGAGCTCAAGAAGTACTGCCCCGTCTGCAAGAAGCACACCGTCCACAAGGAATCCAAGTAAATTTCCCGCGCTCTTTTGCGCATAGGAGAATGAGAATGCAAAAGTCCAACGATAGCATCGAAAAGACGGCAGACGTCAAAAAGCAGGACGCGCCCAAAAAGCCCGCAAAAAAGGGGGATAAGAAGCCCAACATCTTCGTCCGCGCGGGCAGAAAGATCAAAGAGACGTTCTCCGAACTCAAGCGTGTCACCTGGCCTACGCTCCCGCAGGCACTCAAGTCGACGGGCGTCGTCCTCGTCATCGTGCTCATCTTCCTCATCGTCATCACGGCGATCAACTACGGTTTTTCTGCGCTCCTGCAGCTTCTGACCGATCTGGGGGTCTAACTCATGGCAATGACAGACAGCGAGCCCAAGTGGTATATCCTTCATACCTATTCGGGCTATGAATCGATGGTAAAGGACAGCCTTCTGCGGCTGATCGAAAACAACAACTTGAGCGACAGCATCGTCGACGTCAAGATCCCCACCGAACAGACCATCGAAGAAAAAGCGAACGGCAAGAAAAAGGTCGTCGAACGCAAGCTCCTGCCCTGCTATGTCTTCATCAAGATGGTCTATTCCAACCAGCTTTGGTACCTCGTCACCAACACGCGCGGCGTGACGGGTTTCTGCGGCCCTCAGGGCCGTCCCATCCCCATGCGCGAGGACGAGATAAGAAGGATGCGCCTTGAGGAGTACGTCTCCGACGCAGACTTCAAGGTGGGCGATAAAGTCGCCATCGACAACGGGCCTTTGGAAGGGTTCGAAGGCACCATCGTCGAACTCAACGCCGAACAGCAGCATGCCAAGGTGGATATTCTCATGTTCGGCCGTCAGCAGGAAGTCGAGGTCGAATACATCCAGAAGATCGGAAGAGCACACGT
>URMI01000019.1 GCA_900548845.1 uncultured Clostridia bacterium
TTCGAAATGACGGGCGAACCGCTTGCCCGTGCGGAGCGCGCGCCCCTTTCCGAAGAAGAGCTCAAAGCCTGCTTCCAAAAGACGGATACGCTGCCCTTTTTTGTGGCCTTTGAACAAGTGGAAACGGAGGGGGCGTTCCTCCCGAAATCGGCGCTCAACGCGCTTCGGCGCGCCTTCTTTCAGGGGCTTGCAGACTTTCTTGCGCCCGCAAGAGAGGCGCTTGCGCCCGTGGGCGGAACTGCCGCACTTTCCCCCGTGCCTTCCAACAAGACGGCGGTCATCGTCGAACAGTTAGAAGGGCTCAAGGCGGACGTCCTCATCTATAAGCCGCGCGACTATGCCGCCATCGACCCTGCGGAAGTCCGAAAAGGGGAGGGGGAGAAGTTTTTGTATCTCCCGCCCTTCTTCACGGCGGAGGACGAAAGAGCCCTTCTTCCCGCGCTTGCCTTTTTTGACGGCGTGTATGCGGAGGGCAGCTGGGGCGTGAAGTTCGCCGAAAAATATCAAAAGAAGCTGTTTGCGGGCACGGGCTTCAACCTCACCAACCGCTTTGCGGTCATGGGCGCAAAGGGGGCGGGAGCGGAGTATTTCGCCCTTTCCAAGGAGCTTTCCGCGCGTGAACAGGGCGCGCTTGCCGCCGAGGGGGCGTTCGTTCTGACGCTCGGCAGCGTCAAGGTGATGGATCTTTGCTACTGCCCCTTCGGGAGGGCGTGCAAAACGTGCGATAAACGCGGGGAGTACCGCCTCACCGACGAAGCGGGGCGGAGCTTTCCTCTCCGCCGCTACCGCACGGGGGGCAAATATTGCCGCTTTGAAGTTTACAACTGCGTGCCGCTTGCGGGATGCGACGTGGGGGCGGGGGCGCTTGCCGATGCCTCCTGCCGCACGGACGGGGAGTATCTTGTGAGCCGTGCGCATATGCCCGAAGGCGCACTTGACGGGGCGACAAAGGGGCATACGGAAAGGAGCATGCTATGAAAGAGAGCAGAGAGAGCTTGGAACTCGATAAAATATTGAGTGCGGCTGCCGCTTACGCCGTGCTCGAGGGGGGAAAGGAGCGGCTTGCCTGCTTTACGCCCACTTCGGACATCGCGGAGGCGCGGCGGCTTTTAGACCTTACCGAAGAGGCGGACCTTCTCCTTTTGACGCTGGGGGCGGGGCGCGTTCTCTATTACCCGCCGCAGGGGGACGCTTTGGAGCGTGCCGAAAAGGGCGCGACGCTTTCGTGCACCGAGCTTTTGTCGGCGGCGGCGCTGCTGCGATCGGCGCGCGCGTGCTATTCCTCCGTGCGCTCCTTTGCAGACGAGCGCATCGTGCGGCTCAAGGAGCTGACGGAATATCTCATCTTCGACCGCGCCCTCGAAGAGGACATCACGGAGAAGATCATCGGGGAGAACGAACTTCACGACCGCGCCAGCGAAAAACTGTTTGCGATCCGCCGCGAGATCAGGCTCCTCAACGAGCGCATCCGTGCAAGATTACAGGAATATCTGGCGGGCGGAGAGCGCAAATATCTGCAGGACGAGCTCATCACCATGCGCGGCGAGAGGTACGTCCTGCCCGTCAAGGTGGAATACAAGCGCGCCGTGCGCGGGCTCATCCACGACCGCTCGCAGAGCGGGCAGACGGTGTTCATCGAGCCCGAAGAAGTGCTCGAAATGAACAATGAATTAAGGACGCTGCATCTCGACGAGGAGCAGGAGATCGCGCGCATCTTAGCCGAGCTTTCCCACCGCGTCGGGGCGCACCGCGAGGCGCTGGAGCGGGATACGGACATCCTTTCGGAAGTGGACAGCTTCTACGCCCGCGCCGAATACGGGCACCGCTTGAAGTGCGTGCGGCCCGTCCTCAACGGGAAGGGCGCCGTGCATATCGTCAAGGGGCGGCATCCTCTGCTCGATCCAAAGCGCGCCGTGCCCGTCTCCGTCTCGGTGGGGGAGGACTACCGCTTCCTCCTCATCAGCGGCGCGAACACGGGCGGCAAGACGGTGACGCTCAAAATGTGCGGGCTCTTTTGCCTGATGGCGGCGTGCGGGCTCTTTGTGCCTGCCGCAGAAGGAACGAGCTTGCCCGTCTTCGACCAAGTCTTCTGCGACGTGGGCGACAGCCAGTCCATCGAAGAGAACCTTTCGACGTTTTCCTCGCACGTCGTCAGCCTCAAATACATTTTGGAGCACGCGGGGGAAAAGAGCTTCGTGCTCATCGACGAGCCGGGCGGCGGCACCGACCCCGAGGAAGGGCAGGCGCTCGCCCGCGCTGTTTTGAAAACGCTTCTATCCCGCGGCACGCGCGGCATCGTCACCACCCATTATTCGGCGCTCAAGGAGTACGCGTTCTCGGCAGAAGGCGCCGAAAACGGCTGCATGGAGTTTGACAGCGAGAGCTTAAAGCCCCTCTTCCGCCTCAAGATCGGCATGCCGGGCGCTTCCAACGCCCTCTTCATCTGCTCGAAATTGGGGCTGCCCGAAGAGGTCATTTTAGAGGCGCGCTCGCACCTTTCTTTGGGAGCGCAGGCGTTCGATCACACTGTGCGCGCCGCCGAGGAGAGCCGCATCAAGGCGGACGCCGCGCGCGAAGAAGCGGAAGCCATCCGAAGAGAGTGGCAGGAAAAGCTCACTTCGCTCGAAAAGGAGGAGGCGGCGTTCAAAAAGGAGCGGGAAAAGTTCCTGCTCACCTCCCGCGCCGAGGCGCGGAGGGTCATCTTAAGCCGCACGGCGGAAGCGGAGGAGCTCGTCGCCGAGATCGAGGAGATCTTCAAAAAGGAACAGCTCTCGGAAGCCGACCTCATCCGCGCGCGCACCCTCCGCAACAAGATGGAGAGCGCCCTTCCCGCCGAGGAAGAGGAAAAAGTGCGGCTCGAGCCCGCCGATCCCAAGACGCTCAAAGCGGGGGATAAGGTGTTCTTGCAGAGCCTGAACGCGGAGGGCACAGTGCTCTCCGTCAATCAAAGCAAGGGCGAGGCGCAGGTGCAAAGCGGCTTCATGCAGGTGCGCTGCAAGATAAAGGAGCTCTTTTTGGCGCGGAAGAAGGAAGAAAAGAAGGAGCGCGTCGAGGTCATCCGAAACTTACAGGAGCGCCCCGTCGTGCCGAGGGAAGTCAACCTCATCGGGCTTTCCGCTTCGGAGGCCTTGCAGGAGCTCGACGACTTTCTGGACAGCGCAGTCCTCAATAACTTCGACGAGGTGCGCATCGTCCACGGCATGGGTACGGGGAAGCTCCGCGCCGCCGTGCAGAACGCATTGAGAAAGGATAAGCGCATCAAGGAATTCCGCCTCGGCAAGTACGGCGAGGGGGAGAGCGGCGTCACCATCGCAAAGCTCAATTGAGGAACTGCGGCATGGGAGCGGCGGCGTAAACACCGGGCGGCGCGGGCGGGCGCAAAGGGCATAACCGCTTTTGCCGCGCGCATACAATAGGAGCGTGAAAAAGCTCTCTCCGCGCGCCCTGACGGCGCTGTGCAACCTGGCGCTCGCTTTCATCGTGCTCGTCATCGGGGCGGTCTGTTTTCTGCCTTCCTCCGCCGCCGTCTCCGCGCCCGCTGGCAAGGTGTACGACCGCGGCACCAAGTCCGCCGTCTCCCTCACGATCAACGTCTATTGGGGGACGGACATCGTCGAAAAAATGCTCGATCTCTTTCGGGAGAGAGGGGTGCGCGTCACCTTCTTTGTGGGCGGCTGCTGGGCGGACGACAACGTGCCGACGGTAAAACGCATGGCGGAGGAGGGGCACGAGGTGGGCTCGCACGGGTACTTTCACCGCGAGCACGACAAGCTCTCCCTCCGCGAGAATACGGAGGAGATCGGAACGAGCGTCGAGTTTTTGTCGCTCGTGACGGGGAAGCAGATTTCCCTCTTTGCGCCGCCTTCGGGGGCGTATTCGGAAGATACCCTGCGCGCCGCCGAAAGTCTGGGCCTCAAGACCGTCCTCTGGAGCCGCGATACCATCGACTGGCGCGATAAAGACGTTGCGCTCTGCTATACGCGGGCGACGAAGGATGTCAAGGGCGGGGAGCTGATCCTGATGCACCCCATGGAGCACACCTTAAAGGCGCTTCCGAAAATGCTGCAATACTACGAAGAACAGGGGCTTGCGGTCATCCCCGCGGGGGAGAACATCGGCTGAGCCCTGCGCCGTATGGCGGATAAAATTCACCAAGGAGAAGGATACTGAACGATATGGTAACGACAAAGACACTTCCAAACGGCGTGCGCGTCATCACCAAGCGCATGGAGGGGCTGCTGTCCGTCACGATGGGCGTGCTCGTGGGTACGGGCGCCGCCTTCGAACGGGACGAGGAGGACGGCATCTCCCACTTCATCGAACATATGCAGTTCAAGGGCACGGAAAAATTCACCGCCTTTGAACTTTCCGACGCCTTCGATGCGATCGGCGCGCAGGTGAACGCCTTCACGGGGAAAGACCTCACCTGCTACTACGCAAAGTCGACGAGCGATCACGCAAAAGAGGCGTTTTCGCTTTTAAGCGAGCTCTTTCTGCGCTCCACCTTCCCCGAAGACGAGATGGCGCGTGAGAAGGGCGTCGTGATCGAAGAGATCGGCATGGACGAAGATTCGCCCGAAGACTTGTGCCTCGATCTTCTCTCGCGGGCGGCGTTCGGGAACGACAACTACGGGCGCAACATCCTGGGCCCTCAAAAAAACGTGGAGGACTTCACGCGGGAGCAGCTCTTTGCCTATAAAAAGGAGCGCTACTGCCCCGAAAACATCGTCATCTCCTTTGCGGGCAACATCGAGCCCGCCTTTGCCGAGGAATTGGCGGAACGGGAGTTCGGCGCGCTTGCGGGCGAGAAGTTTGTAGAGCGCGAAAAGCGCATCGTCCGCCGCACGGAGAGCATCTTCCGCAAAAAGTCCATCGAGCAGGCGCACTTTGCCTTCGGCTTCCCCACCGTTTCGCGCGACAGCGAGGACCTTTCCGCCGTGCAGGTGATGAACGCCATTTTGGGCGGCGGGATGAGCTCGCGCCTCTTTAAGAGGGTGCGCGAAGAGCTGGGGCTTGCCTATTCCGTCTATTCCTACACCTCTCACTACAAGGAGACGGGCATGCTCACCGTGTATGCGGGCGTCAACCCCAAGAAGGCGGAAGACGCCGCAAAGGCGGTTTCCGCCGTCCTTGCCGAGTTCAAAGAGAAGGGCGTCACCGAGGAAGAATTTCTGCGCGGGCGCGAGACGCTCAAAGCGAGCAGCATCTTCTCGCAGGAGAACACCTCGTCGCAGATGCTCGTCTACGGCAAGCAGCTTCTTTACAAGAACGAGGTGTATGACTTCGAGCAGCGCATGGCGGAAATTTCCGCGCTCACCCGCGAGGACATCCTGCGCGTCATTGCGGAAAATCTCGATTTCTCCGCCGCCGCTTCGGCGTGCGTGGGCAACCTCAAAGCCCCTCTTACCCTGTGAAAGCCGCCTTTTGCGAGGGCTTTGCGCCCGTCTTTGACGAAAACAGCCGTGTGCTCATTCTGGGGAGTTTCCCCTCCGTCAAGAGCCGCGCGCAGGGTTTTTACTACGGCAACCCGCAGAATGCGTTCTGGCGCACGCTCGGGGCGTTCTTTCACGAGGAGCCGCCGAAGGATGTGGAGGGCAGGCGGGCGTATGTCTTAAAGCACGGCGCGGCGCTGTGGGACGTCGTTTTGAGCTGCACCATCGAGGGCTCATCCGACGCTTCCATTCAGGGCGAAACGGTCGCAGACGTCGCTTCGCTCGTCAAAGGGAGCAGGATCCGCCGCATCCTCTGCAACGGCACGACGGCGTATCATTTGTTTCAAAGGCATTTCCCCGAACTTGTGCCCATCGCCAAAAAGCTCCCTTCGACGTCGCCTGCCAACCCGCGCTTTTGCGTGGAGCCGTGGTTCGAGGCGCTTTCCGAAGGGTTTTCGGGGGCGGGCGGTGAAGAAGCCCGCTCGGGCGCGGAGGAGAAGGAATGACGTACGAGGAAGTGCTCTCCCGCCTCTTTTCGGAGCGCGACGAGGGGTACCGGGAATTTTATAAAAAGCTCTTGAAGAACGAGAACATCGAGGTCATCGGCGTGAGGATGCCCGTTTTGAGGCGGCTGGCGCGCGCGTGGAAGGGGGAGACGGAACGCTTTCTCGCCTTCCCCGACGAGTATTACGAGGTGACGTTTTTGAAGTTTTCCCTCTATGCGCTCTTGCCCTTTGAGCGGTTTTGCGAGGGGCTTCCGAACATGGTGGGGCTTCTCGATAATTGGGCGACGGTGGACGGCTTCCATGCCCCCTGCATCGCAACGCACAAAGAGGAGTTTCTGCCCTACATCCGCGCCTTTTCGCGCGACGGCAGGGAGTTCGTGGAGCGCTATGCCCTCGTCTCGCTCCTTCACGATTATGTGGAAGAGAAGTATCTGCCCGAAATTTTCGCGGCGCTCGAAGAAGCGGACGGGAGCCGCTATTATACGGGCATGGGCGCGGCATGGCTGATGGCGGAAGTGCTTGTAAAGCGTTACGAAGAAGGGCTTGCCTACCTCAAAGAGGGGCGGCTCATCCCCTTTGTGCACAACATGGCGATCCGGAAGGCGTGCGAGAGTTTCCGCCTCACGAAAGAGCAGAAAGAGGAGCTCAAATCGTTCAAAAAAGCAACGAATGGGGGCAAAATTCCCGAAAAGGGTTGACAAACTCACATACTTGTTGTATGATAGTCACACAAAGTTATGACAGGCCGCCGCGTGCGGCGACTTACGGAGGATATGACAATGTTAGAGAAAGTTTGCAATATGCTCGGCGAGCAGCTGGGGATCCCTGCGGAGAGCATCCGCCCCGAGCAGGAGGTCGTCAAAGATCTCGGCGCCGATTCCCTCGACGTCGTGGAGCTCATGATGGCGCTCGAAGACGAGTACGGCATCACCCTTCCCGAGACCGATGTCGAAAACATTAAGACGGTGCAGGATATCGTCGATATGATGAACAAGCTCCAGAAGTAAAGGATGAGGACGCGGCTTTAGATCGCGTCCTTTCTTTTTTGCCCCGCAGGCGGAGAAATTTCGCGGCGGGGCTTTTCTTTTGGCGGCGGTTATGGTATAATGGGAAAAATCGCACCAAACGCCGCCTTAGGCTGCGGCGGGAACTATATAAGGAGGACGAAGGATGAAGATCGAAAAGACGGTAGACGGCACGGCGGCGATGCTCTCGCTCTCGGGGAGCCTCGACGCGATGACGGCAGAAGAGCTCGGGGCGGCGGTTTCTGCGCTGGGGGAGGTCACCGACCTTGTTTTAGACCTTCAGAAGCTCGAATACGTCTCCTCGGCGGGGCTGAGGCAGTTCGCGCTCGCCCAAAAGCGCATGGCGGCAAAGGGGGGCAGCTTTTCCCTCGTCCGCGTGCCCGAATTCGTCAAAGAAGTCCTTGCGATGACCGGGCTTGTCAACCATCTGGAGGTGCTCGGATGAACGCGAAGAAGCTCACCTTCCCCAAAATCTTAACGCTGCTCCTTGTCGGCTTTCTGGTCGTCGGCGCCATCTACGGCGTCGTGCGCTATCTCGTCCTCCTGCCCGAGGGCGCGGGCAACGACGTTGCGACGCTCCGCCGCGTCTTGTGGGAGGTCATCCCCGCGCTTGTGGTGCTCCTCGTCATGTACGGCGTGGCGCTCACCCTGTATTTCAACCGCATCCGCTCCTCCATCACCCGTGCGGCGCGCTCCATCGAACGGGCTGCGACGGAGGCAAAGAACCCTCAGATCGGCGGCGAATGGGCGCCCGTCGACAGCGCCGTCGAAAAACTTGCAAAGACGGTCAACGAGTCGGTGAAGAGCCGCGAAAACGCCATCGCCCTCGACGCGCGCAGGAAGGCGGAGGAGGGCATCGCCCGCGATATGGAGTCCGCCCTTGCGGCGACGTCGCTCCCCTGCGTGGAGCTCGATTTCAGCGGCGCGGGCGGGGCGGAGCGCTCTTCCCTCATCGCCGCGGACCTTTTCGACGGCTTCTATCTGGGCCGCCGCACCCTCTGCTTCATGACGGCGGATATCTGGGGCACGGGCTTTGCTGCGGCACGCTTTGCCGCCCGCGTCAAAGAACTCTTCCGCGACGCCGCGCACAGCTCGGATACGCTGGGGGAGGCCGTTCTGCGCCTCAACCGCGCGCTTTTGAACAACAACCCCGATTCTCTTGCGCTGACGGGCTTTTTCGCCGTCTTCATGCCGGGCACGGGGGAGCTGCGCTATGTGAACGCGGGCGCGCATCCGCCCGTCCTCGTGGGCAAGGAGCGCACCTTTCTCCGCGTGCAGCCCGGCTGCCCGCTCGGGCTTTACGAAGCGCCCGAACTCACCGAAGAATACCTCATCTTCAAGCCCGGCCGCTGCCTCGTCACCTATACGAACGGCGCGGTGGAAGCGCGGAATGCAAAGGGCGAAGCGTTCGGCTACGACCGCCTCTTCGACGCCGCGAAAGAGGGCTGGGAACGCTCTCTGGGCGCGGAACGCATCGTCTCCGCCGTCACCGAGGCGGTCAAGGGCTTTGCGGGCGCGCAGCTTTCCGACGACGTTTGCGTCTATGCCCTCTATTATCCCAACGGCATCCAGGCGGAGCTCAGCCCCAAGACGAGCGAACTCGAACGTCTGCGCGATACCATCCTCGACTGGCTCAAAGACGACCCCAGGAAGAACAAGATCTTTTTGGCGTGCGAGGAGATCTTCACCAACATCGTCAACCATTCGGGGGCGAGCTCCATCCACCTCAACTGCCAGGTGGAGGGCAACAGCTTCGTCGTGCGCTTCACGGACGACGGCGAACCCTTCAATCCCCTGCAGGTGCGCCCCGAGGGGGGATATTATTCGAGCAATTATGCCGAGGGCGGCATGGGCATGGCGATCATCCGTCAGATCGCGGGCGAGATCTTCTACCGCACGCAGGAGAACCGCAATGTGCTCACCATCCGCTTCCCCGTCATCAAGGTGAACTGAATTGACGAACGTGTTTTACATGGATACCGCCCTCCTGCCCGACCCGCGGGAGGGCGGTCTTTTCTCCGAGCTGCCCAAGGCGCGGCTTGAAAAGGCGGTGCGGCTATTGTCTCCCGGAAAGCGCAAGGAGAGCGCGGGGGCGGGGCTGCTGCTTGCCCGTATTCTGCCCCGCTATTTTGCAAGCGCCGAGGCGGTTTTTGCGGACGAACGGGGGAAGCTTTTGCATCCGCGCCTCTTTTTGAGCCTTGCGCACGGCGGGGGGATGGCGGTGCTCGCGGTGGGGGAGCGCCCCGTCGGCTGCGACGTCGAAAAATTCTCCCGCGTGCGGGAAACGGTCTTGCGGCGCTTTTTGAAGGAAGAGCGTGCCTTCGTCGAAGGGGCGGGGGTAGGGGCGCGCGAGGAGGCGTTTTACCGCATCTGGACGGGCAAAGAGAGCTATCTCAAAATGACGGGCGAAGGGCTTCCGGCGTGGAAAGAGGTGCGCGTTCTGCCCGAGGGGCTAATTTTGCGCGCGGGGAAAGAGCAGCCCTGCCGCATCGCATGGAAGGAGAAGGGGGAACATCTTCTTGCCCTCTGCCATGAGGAGGAAGCAGCCTCTTGGGAGGAGGTGTTTTTCTGAGGGAAATATTTCTTGGCGGAAATTTGCCTTCAAGGGTTGCAATGCGGGGCATCTTTTGCTATAATATAGATGACACCTGCGGTGTACGGAAGCCGGTAAATGCGTGATCCACATTTTTTATTCGGGAGCGCTTGTCGGCGCGGCTATGCAAGGTCTGTTGCTACGGAAAGTCAGATGCCGTGCCGCCGCGCACCCACCTGCGAGAAGCGGGTCTACCTTCATCGGTTTGCGGCACAGGCGGATGTCATTTTATTTCGGAAAAAATATTTTGCTCAACCATGCGCAAAAACGGTTGCAAGATGGGCGAGAATATGCTATAATCACCAAGTAATCGCGGTTTGAGCGGGAAATTTGCCCGGCGCGGCGGTTCGGAACGCAATACAAGTTCATATGGCCTTGTGGTCAAGCGGTTAAGACGGCGCCCTCTCACGGCGCAATCCCGGGTTCGATTCCCGGCAAGGTCACCACAATAAATTGAGCAGGCTTGTGCCTGCTCAATTTTTGTATGCGGTGACCTTGCCGGGCAGAAGAGAAAAGGCGGCGGTTCGCGCGAGGCGTTTCCG
>URMI01000020.1 GCA_900548845.1 uncultured Clostridia bacterium
GCTGTAAGTCGAGACGTGGCAGATATGCACGGGGATATCAAGGCTCTCCGAAAGGCAGATCTCGCGGGCGATGATGATGTCTTCCGCCGCACGGATGCTGCCCTTGAGCCCCGTGAGCGTCGAGAAGTACCCCTCGTTGACGACGCCGCCGTCGACGAGCGACTTATCCTCGCAGTGGCAGAGGCAGATAAGCCCGAAGTCGGAGGCGTACTTCATGGCGTTTGCCATGAGCCCGGTGCTCACGACGGACTTGCCGTCCTCGCTGAGCGCCACCGCGCCCGCCGCCTTCATGCCGCCGATGGCAGCCAGCTCCTTGCCCTCCTGCCCCTTGGTGATGGCGCCGACGGGCCGCACTTTGCACAAATTTACGTCCTTCGCGCGCGATAAAATGTAGGTGACGACGACTTTGCTGTCCGTCACGGGGTTGGTGTTGGGCATGCAGCACACTTGCGTGAATCCGCCCTTGACGGCGGCACGGCTGCCGCTTTCGATGTCTTCCTTCCGCTCGAAGCCCGGCTCGCGCAGATGGACGTGCATATCGATGAGCCCCGGGAAGACGGTGAGCCCGCTCCAATCGACGCCCTCGGCGTCGATGTGTTCGGCGATCTCCGTGATGCGCCCCTCTTCGACGCGGAGATCGGCGCGGCGCACGCCGTCGGGCAAAATACAAGTTGCGTTTTTGAAGATCATATCTCCTCCTTGGTGAGCAAAAAGAGCATGGACATCCTCACCGCGATGCCCGAGAGCACCTGTTCCTCGATGCGGCTCGTCTCGCCGTCGATGAGCCCGCTCGTGAGCTCCACGCCGCGGTTGACGGGCCCGGGGTGCATGACGAGAGCGCCCTTCTTCGCGTATTTCATGAGCGCTTCACTGACGCCGTAGAACTTGCTGTATTCGCCGAGCGAAGGGAAGTTGCCCGCGTGCTGGCGCTCGAGCTGGATCCTCAGCCCCATCACGACGTCGGCGCCCTCCACCGCTTCCTCGCGGGAGCGGCAAATTTTCGCCCCCATTCTTTCGATGCCCGTGGGGATGAGCGTTCTCGGCGCATACATGGTGACTTCCGCCCCCAGCTTCTTTAAGCCGAAGAGGTTGCTCTTTGCAACGCGCGAGTGGGAGATATCGCCCAAAATGGCGACTTTGAGCCCCGAAATGGAGCCGAAATTTTCGCGCATCGTCAGCATATCCAGAAGCGCCTGCGAGGGGTGTTCGTTCATGCCGTCGCCCGCGTTGACGACGTGCGCCTTCACCGTCTTTGCAAGCAGAGCGGGCGCGCCGCCCATCGGGTGACGGATGACGATGATATCGTTCTTCATCGCGTCCAGCGTCTTGCCCGTGTCGACGAGCGTCTCCCCCTTCTTGACGGAAGAGGAGTCCGCCGAAATGTTGACGACGTGCGCGCCCATGTATTTAGCGGCGAGCTCGAAGCTGCAGCGCGTGCGCGTCGAGTTCTCGTAAAAGAGCGTCGTCACCGACTTGCCCTGCAAGTGCGGCAGCTTCTTGATGTTCTGCTTCAAGAGCTTTTTCATGTTCATGCCGACGTCAAGGATCTCGTCGATCTCCTCTGCAGGCATTTCTCGAAGCCCTAAAATATCCTTATCTTTCAGCATCATTCCTCCCGATGACGGCAAGCTCGTCGCGCTCTGCGCCGAGCTCCGTAAAATGTACGCTTACATATTCCGAACGCGAAGTGGGCACGTTCTTGCCCACGAAATCTGCGCGGACGGGAAGTTCCCTCCCCCCGCGGTCGACGAGCACCAGAAGCTCGATGCACTTGGGCCGCCCGAGGCGGAAGAGCGCTTCGATGCCCGCCACGGCGCTCCTGCCCGTGTGCAGGACGTCGTCGCACAGCACGACTTTTTTCCCCGAAATGTCGAACCCGAGTTCGTTGACGCCCGCATCGGGCACGAAAAAGGCGGAGACGAGATCGTCCCTCGTCATGCCGATGTCGAGCCCCGCCGCAGGAACGGAGACGCCCGTCCCCGATTTTAGTTCGCTTTTGAGGCGCTCGGCGACGATCTCCCCGCCCCGCTTGACGCCGATGAGCACGACGCCGTCGAGGCCTTCGTTTTTTTCCTCGATCTCGTGCGAGAGGCGCACGAGCGTGCGCTTCAAGCCCTTTTCATCCAATATGACCGGCATTGTCCCTCCCTGCGGTTCCGCAAAAGTATCGTCCACAAGGCAGCTTTCCGCCCCAACCGAGAGCAAGAAAAAACAGCCTCGCGGGATGCCGCAAGACTGTGCCTTTCCTCAAAATAAGCGGGCACGAAAGCTGCCCTGTTTTTCAAATGAGACGGCGTCTTGTCGGCATCACGGTACCGCTCTTAAAAACGACGCCTATATGATAGCAGAACCGCCCCCAAATGTCAAGCTTTTCAAATAATTTGCGTAAGGGTAAACCGCACCTTATCGCAGGAAGTGAGAAAGTACTCGATGCCGTTCTTTTCGCACTTCAGGGGGAAGTATGCGCTCCCGTGCAGATGCCCGAACACCACCTTATCGACCGCGTTCTCTTCAAACAGCTGCGTAAAGAGGGTGTCCTCCTTGCGGATGCCGAAGGGCGGGTAATGGATGAGCGCGATGAGGGTATCCCCCTCCTTCCTCACTTTTCTGACTTCCGCAAAAGCGAGGCGGAAGCGCTCCCCCTCGCGGCGGTAGAGCGCCTCGTCGTGCTCGGTATAGTCGGCGCTCCCCGGGCACGCCCATCCGCGCGAGCCCGCGATGACGACATTGCCGATGCGCACGCAGTCGTTCTGAAGAAAGGTGAAGCTTTCGTCGGGCGCGGCGGCGCGCACCCGCGTGATGCCGTTCCACCAATAGTCGTGGTTGCCGCGGATGAATACCTTGCGCCCTTTGAGCGGAGCAAGGGAAGCAACGTCGTACATCCCCTCGTCGAGGTACATCCCCCACGAGGTATCGCCGCCCAGAAGAACGACGTCCTCTTCCGAGACCTTCTGCTCCCAATCCGCCTTGATTTTTTCGAAATGCCCCTCCCATTCCGGCCCGAACACGTTCATCGGCTTGTTGCTCTTGCCGGAGAGGTGCAGATCGCTGATCGCAAACACCTTCATGGGGGAAATTATAGCATAACTCTTTGCAAATATCAAGCGTTTCCCCGCCGAACGCCCGCAGACGGGAGCCGCCCGCGCTAAAGCGCGGACGAAAAGAAGCGCCCCGCGCAAAATATGCGCGGGGCGCCCCGTTCCGAATGTTATTCGAGTTCGAATTTGCCCGTATAGAGCTGATAGTACCTGCCCTTCTGCGCCATGAGCTGATCGTGGTTGCCGCGCTCGATGATGCGGCCGTGCTCGAGCACCATGATGGCGTGGCTGTTGCGCACGGTGGAGAGACGGTGAGCGATGACGAACACCGTTCTGCCTTCCATGAGCTTATCCATGCCCTTTTCGATGAGCGCTTCGGTGCGCGTATCGATGGAGCTCGTCGCCTCGTCGAGGATGATGACGGGGCAGTCGGAGACCATCGCGCGGGCGATGGACAGAAGCTGCCTCTGCCCCTGCGAGAGGTTGGCGCCGTCCGACGTGAGCATGGTGTTGTAGCCGTCGGGCAGGTGGCGGATGAAGCTGTCCGCCCCCGCGAGCCTGGCTGCCTCGATGCACTCCTCGTCCGTCGCCGACATGCGGACGTAGCGGATGTTCTCCATCACCGTGCCCGTGAAGAGGTGGGTATCCTGCAGCACGGTGCCGAGGGAATGGCGAAGGTCGCTCTTTCTGATATCGCGGATGTTGATGCCGTCGTAGGTGATCGTACCCGATTGGATGTCGTAGAAACGGTTGATGAGGTTGGTGATCGTCGTCTTGCCCGCGCCCGTCGAACCGACGAAGGCGATCTTCTGCCCGGGCTTTGCGTAGAGGGAAATGTCGTGGAGCACCGTCTTGCCCTCCTCATAGCCGAAGGTGACGCCGTAGAAGCGGATATCGCCTTTCAACAGTACGAAGTGATGACCTGCGGGGCTGCCGTCGGGCACCTTCCATGCCCAGAACTCGCCGTCCTCGCGCTCTTCGTACCAATTTTCGCCCGTCTTCGTCACCCTGACGAGCGTCACGTCGCCGCCCTCGTCCTCGGGCACGGCATCGAGCATCTCAAAGATGCGCTCTGCGCCCGCGAACGCCTGCACGATGGCGTTGAACTGCTGGGTGATCTGCTGGATGGGCATATTGAAGGAGCGCACGAAGTTGAGGAAGGAGACGATGGCGCCGAGCGTCAGCGCTCCGCTAAGGCCCTGCGTGAAGCCATAAATGGAGAGCGCGTACCATCCGCCTTCCATGACGAGGAACGCCGCCACGAACGCCACGATGATATACTGGATATAGCCGATGTTGTTGGAGATGGGCCCGATGACGTTGGTGAGCACGTTCGCCTTGGTCGCGTTGACGCGCAGGTCCTCGTTGAGGGTGCGGAAGGCAGCCTTTGCCTTTTCCTCGTGATTGAACACTTTGACGACGCGCTGGCCGCTCATCATCTCCTCGATATAGCCGTTGACGGAAGCGAGCGCGCGCTGCTGCTGCAAAAAGTACCCGCCGCTGCGCTTTGCGAGCTTCTGCGTGAAGAGGAACATGCCCACGACGAAGATCATGGCGACAAGCGTCAGCGTCGCGGAATAGAACACCATCATGCAGAAGGTGCCGACGATGGTCACCGTCGAGTTGATGAGCTGCGGGATGGTCTGCGAGAGCATCTGACGGAGCACGTCGGTATCGTTCGTATAACGGCTCATGAGCGTGCCGTGCGTGTGCGTATCGAAGAACTTTAAGGGGAGCGTCTGCATGTGCGAGAACATCTCGTTCCTCAGCCGCTTCATCGTGCCCTGCGCCACGACGACCATGATGCGAAAGTAGGTGTAGTTGCACACGACGCCCGCGAGGTAGATGCCGCCCATCGCACAGAGCGCGCCGATAAAGCCGCTCCAATCGGGGTCGGCCTGCCCGATGAGGGGGGAGATGAACTGATCGACGAAGATGCCGAGGAACATCGACCCGCCCACCGAGGCAAGCGCGGAGACGACGATGAGCACGCAGGCGAAGATGAATTTGCCCTTGTGGTCGACGAAGAGATAGCGCATGAGGCGCGAGAAGATCTTTTTGCTGTTGGCGTCCAGCCGTGCGGGCGCGCGCCCGCTCCTTGCCATGTTATTCGGCATCGGCATGATCGTCACCTCCTCTCGTCTGCGATTCGTAGATGCTGCGGTAAATTTCGTTGCTCTTCAAGAGCTCTTCGTGCGTGCCGAAACCCGAGACGCGGCCCTCGTCGAGAACGAGGATGCGGTCGGCGTCCTGCACGGAGTTGATGCGCTGGGCGATGATGAGCTTGGTGACGTCGGGCGCGTGTTCGCGCAGCGCCGCGCGGATGCGGCTGTCCGTCTTGGTATCGACGGCGGACGTCGAGTCGTCGAGGATGAGCACCTTCGGGCTCTTTAAAAGCGCCCTTGCGATGCACAGCCGCTGCTTCTGCCCGCCCGAGACGTTGACGCCGCCCTGCCCGAGGTCGTATTCATACTTGCCCGGGAGCTGTTCGATGAACTCGTCGGCGCACGCCTGCTTGCAGGCAAATTCGAGCTCCTCCTGCGTGGCGTCCTCCTTGCCCCAGCGCAGATTCTCTGCGACCGAGCCCGAGAAGAGCACGTTTTTTTGCAGCACCATCGCGACGGCGTCGCGCAGGGCGGTGAGGTCGTACTCCTTCACGTCACGGCCGCCCACCTTGACGCTCCCTTCCGTCGCGTCGTAGAGGCGCGGGATGAGGGAGACGAGCGTCGTCTTGGCGGAACCCGTCTGCCCGATGATTCCGATCGTCTCGCCCGAGGCGATCTTCAAGGTGACATCTTTAATGACGTCCTCCCCCTCGCCGCCCTTGCGGTAGGCGAAGCTGACGTGATCGAATTCGATCGCGCCGTCCCTGACTTCGAAGACGGGGTCGGCGGGGTCTTTGATGGTGCTCTCTTCCGACAAGATCTCGGAGATACGCTCCATCGCGGGGCGGGACATGGCGATGAAGGTGAGCACCATCGCCACCATCATGACGCCCGAAAGGATCTGCGTCGCGTACGAAAGAAGGCCGGTGAGGTCTGCGATCCTGAGCCCGCCCCCCACGATGCTCACGCCGCCCACGGAGAGCAGGATGATCATCGTCGCATACATGATGACCTGCACGACGGGGCTCATCGCCGCCATCAGCTTTTCGGCGCGCACCGAATAGTTGTAAACTTCCTGCGTCGCCTTCTGATATTTTTCGATCTCCGGCCCTTCGAGGACGTACGACTTGACGACGCGGATGCCCGTGAGGTTTTCCTGCGCGACGGCGTTGAGGCGGTCGTACTTTTTGAACATCTGCCGGAAGCTCGGCTGCGCGGCGTTCATGATGAGGAGCACGAACACAAAAAGGATGGCAGCCGCCACGAGGAAGATCCACGCGATCTGCGGCTCGATGATGAAGGACATGACGGAGGCGAAGATGAACATGACGGGCGCACGCACGAGCATGCGGATGCTCATCTGGAAGGACATCTGCACGCTCGTGATATCCGTCGTCAGACGGGTGATGAGCGAGGACGTCGAGAAGCGGTCGATGTTGGCGAACGAGAAGGTCTGGATCTTATCGTACGCGTCCTGCCTGAGGTTGGCAGCAAACCCCGCGCTCGCCTCGGAAGCGAGCTTCCCGCCCAGAACGCCGCTTGCAAGCGACACGAGCCCCAGCACGAACATGATGCCGCCGTAGATGGCGATCTGAACGAAATCTTCCTGAACAAGATTGCGCCCTTCTTCCTGTGCTCCTTCAATGACGCCGACGAGCAGCGTCATGACGAAGGGGATGAGGATCTCCATCGCCGCCTCGACGACCATGACGACGGGCGTTAAGATGGCACGCGACTTATACTGCCGCACGCTCTTCATGAGTCTTGTGATCATAAGTCTTGCTGTTTTCTCTCCTTTTGATCGGGTCCTGTTTCGGGAAAAGTCTCTTTGGAAAGCGCTTCGAGCTCATCCGCCATGTGAAGAAGGCAGCGGTAGACGGTCTCCGTCTCCTCCTGCGTCAACCCGCGGCGCATAGCGTCCTCCGTCTTTTTGACGAAGCGGCTGCATTCGTCGGCGACCTCTTTCCCGCGTTCGGTGAGCGCGACGCACTTGACGCGCGCGTCCTCCCCCGCCCTGCGCTCGATGTAGCCCTGCCGCTCGAGCGCCTGCAAAAGGCCGGTCACCGAAGAGGGGCGGGTGCTGCAGCATTCCGTCGCGATGAGCTTTTGCGTGCATTCCTCCCCGCGGGCGTGTTTGGCGGCAAGATAGCCTAAAACGTTCACCTGCGAAAAGCTCAGAACGAGCGAGCGCAGGTTGCCATCCAGAAGGCGGTATAAAATGCGCGCCGTGCGGCCGATGGCATAGCCGAGATCGTTGTTTTGGGTGCTTTCCATGTCCTCTTCCCGAAAAAAATAATTAGGAACCTATTGTTTAGATTCCTAATTATTATACCCATTCTCTCCCCCATCGTCAAGCGCAGGAAGAGAAAAAATGATGAAGACTGCGTGAAATTTAACGCAGCTTTTCGACGGTGACCGCGAACGTATCGCCGCTTTCCAGGGTGACGGTCATGCGGCCCGTCGCCTCGTCGAGGGCGACCTCCGCTTCGAAGCAGGCTTTGAGCATGGCGAACACTTCTTCCTTGAACTCTTTTTCCGTAACGACTTGCTTTTGTGGTTCCATCATGGTTCCTCCCGTGGATTGATTATACCGATGATACCACAGCTTTGAAGTCGATTGATGGAACGTTTTGTCCGATTGTGTCGAATCATGCAGAAAACGCGGCGGAAAAGTGCCAAAATTCGCGAAAATTTCTCTTCTTCCCGCATTTTTTGCGCTTGACAGCCCGCCTCTTTTCCGCTATAATAGAAATGTAAAAACTCAATTCGTGCAGGAATCGCCTAGCGGTATGGCGTCAGCTTCCCAAGCTGATCCCGGCGGGTTCGACTCCCGTTTCCTGCTCCATATGAACAAAGGGCATTCTTTCGAAGGGAGAATGCTCCTTTGTTTATTCGATTTGGCAGAAGGGAGCACGAGCGCAGCCGAAGTACTCCCGTTTCCTGCTCCAACACACCAAGAAATGCCCTTCCGCACGGAAGGGCGTTGCTCGTTTTACAAACGATATCAAAAGAGAGGATCACCATGGAAGAAACGCTGCGGCGCGCCTGCATCGAACGGCTCAAAGAAGAACTCGTGCCCGCGATGGGCTGCACCGAACCCATCGCCGTCGCCTATGCCGCCGCCCTTGCAAAAAAGACGCTGGGCACGCTCCCCGAGCGTGCCGAGATCGAAGTGAGCGGAAATATCTTGAAGAACGTCAAGAGCGTCATCGTCCCCCACACGGGGGGACTGAGAGGCGTGGAGAGCGCCGCCGCGGCGGGTTTTGCGGCAGGAGACGCCGACCGCGAACTCGAAGTGCTCTCCTGCGTGCGGGAGGAAGAGTACCCCCGCATCGCGGAATACCTCAGAGCGACGCCCCTCACCGTCCGGGAGGCGCAGAGCGGCTGCGTATTCGACATCGGCATCCGCGCCTTCTGCGGCGGGCATACGGCATATGTGCGCATCACGGGGCATCATACCAACGTCGTGCGCCTCGAAAAGGACGAAGAAGTACTCGTGAGCCGCACGGAGAGCGGCGAAGCCGACCCCGACGCCGACCCCCTCACCGTGCGCGCCATCGTGGAATTTGCGAAAGAGGACGACCTTTCGGAAGTCAAAGAGGCGCTGGAACGGCAGATCGCGTATAATACCGCCATCTGCGACGAGGGGCTGAAAAACGATTGGGGCGCGCGCGTCGGCAAGACGCTTCTGAGCGCCTTCGGGAATGACATCCACAACCGCGCCAAGGCGTGGGCGGCAGCGGGCTCGGACGCGCGCATGAACGGCTGTCCCCTGCCCGTCGTGGTCGTTTCGGGCAGCGGCAATCAGGGCATCACCGCCTCCGTGCCCGTCATCGCCTATGCCGAGCACCTGCACGCTTCCCATGAAGCGCTTTTGCGGGCGCTCGCCCTTTCCGACCTTGTGACCATCCATTTGAAATCGGGCATCGGGCGGCTCTCGGCGTACTGCGGTGCGGTGAGCGCGGGCGCGGGCGCGGCGGCGGGCATCTGCTTTTTACACGGCGGCGGGGTGGACGAGATCTCGCACACCATCGTCAACGCCATCGCCATCGATTCGGGCATGGTGTGCGACGGCGCCAAGTCGAGCTGCGCCGCCAAGATCGCCTGCGCCGTGGAATCGGGGCTCATCGGCTTTGAGCTTTACCGCGCGGGCGGGCAGTTCTACGGCGGCGACGGCATCGTCTCGAAGGGGGTGGAGAACACCATCCGCAACGTGGGCGAGCTCGCAAGCCGCGGCATGCGCGAAACGGACGAAGAGATCATACGGCTTATGCTGAAATAAGAGTTTCGCGAAAATCTTTTTGCTAATGCAAAAATCTTTCCGCGAGGAACGAGCGTTATCCATCTAACTGGCGCAACCGTCCACGAATCTATCTGTCCTTATCAAACAATAAGTGCATGTATGCACAAATTGGGGCCTGCTGCGCAAGGCAACCTTGCTTGCAGAAATCATTTTAGTTTGCACTTTTTTGTGCAAGCACAAAAAAGTCGTGAGAAAGTTTCGCCGCAAATCTTTCCCTTCGGGAAATCTTCGCGGCGAGGGGTAAGCTGCCGCGATTTTAAGGAACTTTTTCTGCCCGCGAGTTTATCTCTCATTCTAAAAACACTAAGCCCCTGGTACGAGGCAAATTGGGTCCCGCAGCGCAAAAGCGTGGTTTTGCTCGCGGAAGTATTTTGGGAATCCATAGTATAGCCTCCTCCTCGGGGGTGAGCAGGCGCTTTCTTGCAAAGGGCCCGGTGGGCTTTTTGCCGCCTGCGAACTTGGAAATGTCCTATTGTTCGGGGCAGTTCCTGACCGAGCGCGGGTACTACCGCGCGAGACGGTGGCGCGGCATCCGAAG
>URMI01000021.1 GCA_900548845.1 uncultured Clostridia bacterium
GATTCTTGTGGGGGCTCGTCATCTCAACGGCGCTCACCGCCTGCTTCGTCGCCGTCTCCATGCTGGCGGCGACCCCGCTCGTCTCCCTCTTCATGCCGGGCGGCGAGCAGGACACGGCGCTCGCCCTTCAAACCGGCGTCGAATACATCCGCCTCACGGCGCCCTTCTTCTTCGTCGTCAACGTCAAGATCATGGCGGACGCGACGGTGCGCGGCTGTAACGGGAATGTCGGCTTCATGGTGAGCACCTTCTCCGACCTCATCCTGCGCGTCGTGTTCGTCTTCCTTCTCACCCCCTTCATGGGCTTTACGGGCGTGGGCTGGGCGTGGGACATCGGCTGGGTGCTCGGCACCGCCATCGCGCTCGCTTTTTACTTCGCGATCCCCTGCCTCAGAAAGCGCAACCTGCAAAAGTACGACAAAGACGACCGCCTGCTCCCCGCCGCCGTCTGAATTTGATAGCTGCTCCCGCCCGGCTTCGGGCGGTTTTTTTTCGCAAAAAACAAAAAACACCGCATATTTTTTTCGGAAAGAGGCGCACGGATGCCTCTTTTTTGTGCTATGATAAAGGCGGACTCGGAGCCTCTCCCTCATGCAGGGGGCGCTCCGCGGAACAGAATTCTTGCCGCAGGGCAGCGGGCGGCACACTTCAGGAGGTGACTTATGAAACACGAATACCATACCCCGAAATACGTCATGGCGCGGGAAGACATCAACTTTATGCAGCTCTTCTTCGACAACGGCGATTATCTGTCCGTCAGCGGAGAGGAGATCGTCTCCCTCTCCCTTTTGCTCTACGACGGACTCATCCTCTCCGAAAACGCCTATTGCCCCGTCATCCAAGGCGGCAGCATGCGGCTTGCCCTTCGGGAGGACGCTTCCTTCTGTTACGACGGCCACTTCGTCTGAAGCTCCGGAAAAAGCACTCCTGCGGAAGGCAGGTGCACCTGCTCAGCGGCAAAGAGCCCAAGATCGGGCGGCTCGAAAAGCGGCTGTGCGGCAAAGAGGGCTTTTCGGGCCACGATATCTGCCATCTCTACATCTCCTACCGCTATGCGGGCTTCGGCACAAGCTTTACGGAACGCCTGTACGTTCCCGAACTCTGCGATAATGAGACCTTGGAGGCGCACGGATGCGCGCAGGAGGACAGCTTCGAGGAAGAAGCGGACTGCGGATGGGAGTATTTGAGCGGCTATGCAGAGCGCCTCGGCGACGGGAGCATCCTCGTCACCTTCGGGAAGGAGGCCAAGAAGTACCTTGCCGGGGAGGACGGAAACGCCGCTCCCGAAGAGTAACGCCGCCGAAAAAAAGCGGTAGCCTGTAAGAAAAAAGCCCTCGGCGCGACATCAACGCGCCGGGGACTTTTCCTTGAGATCTGTTTCGTTTTGAACGGCACTGCCGCGTTACGGTCTGTATTTAGGCGCGGGCACTCCTGCCCTGCGGCGCAAGGCGGAAGGTGTGCGGCGCGTCCTCTTCGCGGAAGATCGCGCTTTCCAGCATCTTGACGGCGTGTTCCGCCATTTCGCGCAAGGAAAGGCAGAGTTCCCCCGCCCCTTCGCCGTAAACGGCCGCGCAGTACTGCTTCTCATTCAAAAGCGGCGCGCAAGCCTCGGCAAGCGCGGAATCGGCAAAGAGATAATGTTCTTCGGGATGCGCCATGACGTATTCGCGCAGCGCGGAAAGGGAATGAACGAGAAAGAGCGTATCCCCGTTCATTGCCGCGCGCAGATCGTCGAGATAGGGCGCATTGCGGTAAGGATAGGCAGCATAGGTGAGCGTCTTGCAACGGAGCCGCTCTTTTGCGGCGGCGATGAGTGCCGCGTGGTCGACGAACGCCTTAAAAAAGAGCGGGTCGTCCACGATCATCCCGACGGCGACGATGGGAACAAAGCAGCTCTCTTTGAGAGAGTAAAATTCCTCCTGCGTCAGATCGATGCAGAGGATGCCTTCGGGCATCTCCTTGGGGCGGCCTTCTTCGCCCGCGGGAAAAAGGAGAACGCCGTACCCCGCCTCGCGAAGGGCATTTTGGAGCGCATGGAGGAGGGAAAAATAGTGCGCGTTTTGAAGAGCGCAGTCGCTCTCGGGCACGCAGATGCCGACCAGCCCGCTCTTTTTGCCCGCAAGCTGCCGCGCGACGGAAGAGGGCGTATATTGGCGCAGATTGCAGATCTGCAATACCTTTCTTCGCGTCTCTTCGCCGATCTTGACGTCCGTCCGCCCGTTGACGATATAAGAAACGGTCGCCGTCGAAACGCCCGCCTCGCGCGCGATATCGTCGATGGTGACCGCTTTTGCCGTGCGCCCACGCCCCGTGCCCTTTTGATAGCCGAGCTCGCGGCAGACAGAAAGCACCTTTTCGCGCGTCGCTTCGGCGACTTTGATGTCCGTTCTGCCGCTCAGCACATAGGAGACCGTCGCCGAGGACACCCCCGCCGCCCTTGCGACCTCTGCGATCGTCACGTTTTTTTGCCTTTCTTCGCGTTCCATACGGCTATTGTACCCGAAACGGGTACAAAAGTCAACGGGGTTTCTTGATCGAACCGCTTAAATAAATTTTCAGAAACTATTTTTCCCGAAACTATTGACAGAATGAAAATGTGTGCTATAATTTACTTAACCGATTAAATAAATCGCCTTCGGGCGAATGGTAAGGAGGAAAACACAAATGACCAACAAGCTGCGCAAAACGATGAGCCTTCTCACGGGGCTGGTGTTTGCATTCGTGCTCGCCTTCGGCGTCCTGGCTGCCTGCGAGGACACGGAGGAGACGCCCCGCTTTACGGTGACCTTCCTCGACGGGGAGAACGTCATTGCGGAGCGGGCAGTGGAAGAGGGCGGCACCGTCGCTTCCTTCACGCCCGAGGACGAGGGCTACGAAAAGGAGGGCTTCGTCTTCGAAGGCTGGTATGCGACGGCGGACTTCACGCATGACTGGAGCTTTGATACCGTCATCGAAAAGGACACCAACGTCTATTCGATGTGGTCGTCCTCCAAAGAAGATACGCGGCAGTGGCTGATCGCGGGCAGTTCTTCCGCAGGCGGGCCGCTCGCTGCGATCGGCTGGAACGGCGGCCCCATCGCAGGGGAGAACGGCAATATCCTCAAAAAGACGGAAGGCAAGAACGAATTCACCATCACCATCGACCTGTATGTGGGCGATCAGTTCCAATTCTGCATCATGGATGAGGAAGGCGTCTGGAACACGGACGATGCAAGCGGCGGCGGTGCGCGCGGCGGACAGTACCTCGAAGAAAACGACTACATGAGCGCGCCCGGCACGGGGCTCGGCGACGGGCAGGTGAACATCACCGTCTCCGTGAGCGGCAACTATACGCTGACGCTCACCACGGACGCCGAGGACAAGAACGTGGGCTCCATCACGGTGGTGCGCAACGGCGACGCGCCCGAAGTGACCGTCGACCGCTCCGATTACACCTGGTATATCTATGGCAATTCGTCGGCAGAGACGAGCGCCGAATCCGTGCTCGCGGGCACCAACTGGGGCGCGAACGTCGAGTCGCTGCAATATTCCGCCTATGAGATGTTCAAGATCTCCGACAACGAGGCGGACGGCACGGGCACCTGGACGCAGACGTGGAAGCTTGCGGAGGGCGACGAGTTCCTGCTTGCATACTGCCTCCTCAAGGAAGAGGGCGGCATCGCGGCGCAGGACGGCACGATGTTCTACTACCCCGACATCGACGAATTCAACGGCGAGGACGCCGCCTTCAAGAAGGCGGACGGCATGGGCAGCAATATCGTCGTCGTGGAAGGCGGAACGTACACCTTCACCCTCACCGTGACGCTCAATGCGGAGACAAATTCCCTCGAAGGCTCCATCGAAGTGGACAAGACGGCAGATCTTCTGACGTCCGAGCAGGAATGGAAGGTGCTGGGCGGCAGGCTCTCCTATGCGCAGGCCGTCGACCCCGCGACGGGCAACCTCACCATCGACGAAGCAGCCTACAATGGCAAGACTTCGGTGTTTGCGGACAACAACTTCGGCGTGGGCGGCACCGTGCAGCAGCTTGAAGCGGTCACCCCCGCCGAGGGCATGGCAAGAGAGTATGCGGTGACGCTCGAGCTCGTCGAAGGCGATTACTTCTACTTCTGCATCCCCATGGCGATCCACGCACCCTACCGCGAAGATACCTACTATTCGCCCGCCTACACTTCCAAGCTGGCCGAGGCGGAGGAACTGCCCGAGGGCGTCGTTTCCGACTGGGCATGGGGCGGCAACCTGCTCTGCACCGAGGCGGGTAGCTACACCTTCACGGTCTCTGTTGCGGCGGACGGCACGCTCGCGCTGACGGCAGAAAAAGCATAATAAAACGCGGGATCGGGGCGGTGCATACCGCCCCGATGCTCCTAAAAGGGAGGAAGCAGACATGAACAAAACGGCGATCTGCCATATCCCCGGATCCCAATATTCCTTTGCGTACGGCGAACAGGAACTGCGCATCCGCCTGCGGGCGGAAAAGGGCGATCTCGACCGCGTCACCCTCATCTATGCGGTCAAATACGACTGGCTGAAAGAGAGAAAGAGCGTCTCCATGCAAAAGAGCTATACGGACGAACTCTTTGACTACTACACCGCCGAGCTCATCGTGCCCGACTCGCGCATCGGCTATGTGTTCTATCTCGAAAGCGGCAAAGAGGCCTACTACTATTCCGAAGAGGGGCTCACCGTCGATTACGACCACGAAAAGAGCTATTATAACTTCTTCCAGCACCCGTATATCAACGAAGCGGACGTCCACCGCAAAGTCGGCTGGTGCGACGGCGCGGTCTTTTATCAGATCTTTATCGACCGCTTCCGCATGGGCGACCCCAAGAAGGATACGGGCTACATCAACAAACAATGGGGAGAGATCCCCGACCCCAAGAGCTTTTACGGCGGCGACCTTCGGGGCATCCGCGAAAAGCTCGGCTATCTCGAAGCGCTCGGCGTCAACGCCGTCTATCTAACGCCCGTCTTTTCCTCGCCGAGCAACCACAAGTACGACACCGTCGACTACTTCCGTGTCGATAAGATGTTCGGCTCGGACGAGGACCTGAAAGCGCTCGTTGAAGAGGCACACGCACGGGGCATCCGCATCGTGCTGGACGCCGTGTTCAACCATTGCAGCATGCACTGCGCCGAGTTTCAGGACGTGCTCGAAAAGGGAAGAAGCTCCGAGTATTTCGATTGGTTTCTGATCCGCGGCGAAAAGCCCGACCCCGAAGAGGGCAACTACGAGTGCTTTGCCGCCTGCCGCTATATGCCCAAGTGGAACACGAGCAATAAGGAGGTGCAGGATTTCCTCATCGGAGTGGCGCTGCACTGGATGAGAGAGTGCCGTATCGACGGCTGGCGGCTGGACGTTGCAGACGAAGTTTCGCACGATTTCTGGCGGCGCTTCCGCAAGGCGGTAAAAGCGGAGAACGAGGACGCCATCCTCATCGGCGAGAGCTGGCACGACGCCGCACCCTGGCTGAGAGGCGATGAATTCGACGGCATCATGAACTACTCGTTCACCAAGGCGTGCATCGACTTTTTCGCCAACAGGACGCGGACTGCCGAAAGTTTTACGGCGCGGCTCAACGAACTTCTGATGCGCAACACCGATCAGGTCAACGAGATGATGCTCGATCTTCTTGACAGCCACGATACCGAACGGTTTCTGACGCTGACGGGCGGCGACCGCGTCGCACTCATCCTGGCGCTTTCCGTCCTCTTCTTTTTCCCGGGGATGCCCTGCATCTGCTACGGCACGGAGATCGGCATGGAGGGGGAATACGAGCCCGACTCCCGCCGCACCTTCGACTGGGACGAAACGCATTGGGATAAAACCATCTTTTCGGCCGTCCGCTCTCTGACGGCGCTCCGCCCCAAGATAAGCGGACGGGCGCGCATCTATGCGCAGGGAGAGCTCGTCGTCATCGAGCGGGAAAAACTCACGCTTGCCGTCAATGCGACGGCGGAGCCCTTGACGTTTGAGGGGCAGAACTGCTATCATATCATCGGGGCTCGTTCCTATCTCATTCTCGATCGGGAGGAAACAGTATGAAACGCGGAAAAGTATTTGCACTGTGCCTTGCCGCAACGCTCTCCGCCGCAGCGCTTACAGCCTGCGGGGAACGCACGAGCGGCGGCACATTCACCTATGAAGAACTCATGGCAAAGTTTGAAGGCGACATCGAACAAAATGCCGTCATCCGTGTCCTCGACAATCAGATGGCGGTGGAAACGGGACATCTTCAGGAAGTTCTGAACGCCTTCAACGAGCGGTACGCGGAATACAACGTGCAGGCGGTGGACGCCAACATGGATCAGTACGTCGACCTCGAACAGAACGGCCCCGACGGGTACGGACCCGACGTTCTGTATCAGGCGAACGATATGCTCATGCGGTATGCGGAGGGCGGGCATATCCTGCCCCTCCCCACCGAGCAGCTCGACATTGATATGATCCCCCAAACGGTGATGGACGTTTACAAGCTTGAAACGTACGGGCTCGATCTTTACTACGGCATGCCCGTGGCGCAGCAGTCCACCGTCCTCACCTACCGCAAAGACCTGCTCCCCGCAGATTGGGAGGAGGAATGGGACGATAACCAAAACGGCATCCCCGATATGGTGGAGACGATGAACGGGCTGTATGCGTACAGCAAACAGGTGAAGGAGAGCTCTTCGGGGGCGAAATACGGTCTGTATATGTCGCTCGTCGACCAATACTTCAATACGGGGTATCTGCTCTCCTACGGGGCGTATGTGTTCGGCGAAACGCACGACGACATCGGCCTTGCCGCAGACGGCGCAGAAACCGGCCTCAACTTGTTCCGCGATCTTGCGGGCGTTCTGGGTTCCACCTGCATCTCGCAGAACGCGACGACGCAGGTCGCGACCTATCTCACCAACGCGGCGGGCACGGCATTTTGCACCATCGGCACGCCCGACTGGCTGACGACCTTCCAGGAAAACTTAACAAATACCTATATGCGCGACGGCATGACGGAGGAAGAAGCAGCGGCTGCCGCAAAGGAAAACCTCGTCGTTGTGGCGCCCCCGCGCCTTCCCAAGGACGGCGATATCACAAAGGAGCTCACGGACATCGAGGAGGAGACGTTCGCCCCGACGACGATGGGCGGCGTCAACGCCTTCGGCATCAGCTCTTACACGAAGTACCCCAAGGCGAGCCTTGCCTTTGTGAAGTTCGTCTCGGAATATGAAAACCTCAAATGGCGCAGCGAAGCCTTGGGCGCCGTTCCCGCCCGCACCGACCTTGCCGAAGAGCTCGGCGGCGTTTCCGAAGTGCTGAGCGAGCGCGTCTCTTCGGGGCTCGTCTATATGATGCCCTCGACGCGGGATACGCAGTATATCTGGGATCCCCTCTCGTCGCTCTTCAACGACGTGGCGACAGACAACACGACGCGCGAGACGCCCGTCTATACGACGAAGGAGGCGCTCAAAGGCGCGCTCGAAAAGCTCGTTTCCGACATCCGCTCGGCGATGGCGGTCGGCGACATCTCGTAAAGGAGGCGCACCATGCAGGCAAAACACCAGGTTTTTGCGCGGGGAAGCCCGTACTCCGACTACCGCGTCAGGCTGAGCTGCCTCTTCATGGGGCTGGGGCAGCTCTTCTGCCGCCAATTCATCAAAGGCGCGCTTTTACTGCTCTTTGAGATCGGATTTATCCTCTTCCTCGTCTTTCAGGGCGTCGAAAACATCATCGGGCTCTTCACGCTCGGCACGACGGAGGGCGTTCCCATCATGGGCATCGAGGGAGACAACTCCGTCTCCATGCTCGCATGGGGCATCACGACGCTCTTTCTCATCGCCTTCTTTGTGCTCGCCTATCACGCGAACGTCAAAGACGTCATCTTCACCGTGCGGGAGATCGGGCGGGGCAGCCGCGTGCGCACTTTCCGCGAGAGCTGCAGGACGCTCCTCAATCAGAAGTTCTATGTGCTGACGCTCGCCCTGCCCCTCGCTTTCGTGTGCATCTTCAACGTGATGCCCATCGTGTTCACGGCGCTCGTCGCCTTCACCGACTACGGCGGCGAGATCGTACCGCCCAAACTCGTGAGCTGGACGGGCTTTCAGAGCTTCCGCGTCATCTTCACGATGAGCGAATACATCGGCACGATGGGCAAGATCCTCGTCTGGAACGTGCTGTGGGCGTTCGGCTCGACCTTCCTCGTCTATTTCGGCGGGCTGGGGCTGGCGCTTCTATACAACGCGAAGTGTCTCAGATGGAAGCGGTTCTGGCGCGTCTTCCCCATGCTCGCCTACGCCATCCCGAGCTTCATCACCCTGACGGGCTTCTGCTTCATGTTCTGCGACAGCGGGCCCATCGTGGGGCAGCTCAAAGCGCTCGGCTGGGTCAAAGAGACGTTCACCATCATCTCGTACGACTCCAAGTGGTCGCTCCGCCTTCTCGGCTTCTTCTGCTGCGCATGGATCGGCGTCCCCTCCGTCATGTTCCTTGCGACGGGCATCCTCTCCAACGCAAGCAAGGATATGTACGAGGCGGCGCGGCTGGACGGCGCGAACGCGTTCCAGCAGTTCCTCTATCTGACGCTTCCCTTCGTGCTGTTCGCGACGACGCCCGTCATCATCAGCACCTTCATCAACCAGTTCAACAACTTCTCCATCTTCTACTTCCTGCGGCCCGAGACGGTGTACGCGCCCGGCTACTTCAACGCCAACAGTTCCGATCTTCTCATCAACTGGATGTATAACCTGACGGTGGAAAACGGGCTGTATTCGCTGGGATCGGCATTGAGCCTCATCCTGTTCGCGTTCATGGCGATCTTCTCGCTCGTCGCGTACGTCACCTCACCCGCCTACAAAAAGGAGGACACCTACCGATGAAACGCAAATTATTCCGCCCCGAGCGGGCTTTGAAAACGGCGCTCGTCTACCTCCTCGTCCTTCTTGTGAGCTTTCTCTTCGCCTTCCCCTGCGTCTGGCTGGTGCTTTCGGCATTCAACGCGGAAGGAGATCTTCTGACGCTCGAGGGTTTCTTCCCCGAGACGTACAGCCTGGATACCTTCCGCCGCCTCTTCACCGAGACCAACAAGTACGACTATCCGCGGTGGTTCGGCAACACCTTCTTCGTGGCGGCGGTGAGCTGCGTCATTTCCACCTTCCTCGTCATCGCGGTCGCCTACACCATCTCCCGCTACCGCTTCAAGAGCAGGAAGGCGCTCATGAAGGCGACGCTCATTTTGGGCATCTTCCCCAACTTCATGAACATGACGGCGCTCTTCGTCATCATGACGCAACTGCACCTCATCAACAATTTATGGGGGCTCGTCCTCTTATACAGCAGCGGCTCGGCGATGGGATTTTTGGTGCAGAAGGGATTTTTCGATACCATCCCCGGCACCATCTACGACGCCGCCACGCTGGACGGCGCGAGCGATTTCCGCGTCTTTGTCTCCATCACGCTGCCTCTTTCCAAGCCGATGATCGTCTACACGGCGCTCACCGCCTTCGTGTGGCCGTGGGCGGACTTCATGCTCCCGAGCATGCTGCTCGTCGATAAGTCCTCCTGGACGGTCGCCGTCGGGCTCAATTCGCTCGACGACAGCGAATTTTCCGTCTTCGCGGCGGGCTCCATGTTCGTGGCGGTGCCCATCATCGCGCTGTATGTGGCGCTCTCCAAGTACCTCATCGAGGGCGGCTCCGCAGGCGCCGTCAAGGAATGACCTCTCCCTCCGCACGCGGCGGAACGTTCCCTCCCCCTTCGCTCCGCCGCGTGCAAATTTCATAAGGCAGGCGCGCTTTGGCGGCTTCCTCACAAGAACAGTTGCGGCGCGGCGGAACATTCCCCCGCGCCGCCGCAGTTTATTTGACCCGAATATACACCGTACTTCTGCCTGCGCCCTGTTTTACGAGCTCCCCGTTTGCCGCGAGTTTGCGAAGAGAGGCCTCCACAGAGCTTGCGCTCAACGACGGGCACAGCCCGCAGATCTCCGCTTTCGTAAAT
>URMI01000022.1 GCA_900548845.1 uncultured Clostridia bacterium
GTTTTGCTATAACTTCCGTTTCAGATAGATCATATCCTTCAGCGTGACGCCTGCCTCTACGATGGGGCGGGGGTAATGTTCCGTAAAAAAATCGGCGATGCGGTGGGAAAAGATAAACCCGCACTTCCGATAGAAAGGAAGGGTGAGCGGGCTTTCTCCCGTGCCGACGTACATCCACGCGCAGCGGCTGCGGTATTTTTCGCATGCGAACTCGATGAGCGCGCGCCCAAATCCGCGCCTCTGAAACTCGGGCAAAACGGCAAGGTTCTTGATCTCGGCCACCCGTTCCCCGTCCGTTCCGTCCGGAAGGACGAAGACCTCCTCCGTCAGCACGATCCCGGCCTTCACGCCGTCTTCGTCGAGAACGTACATCGTGCCGCGGTCAAGATACCGCGCGATCATCTTTTCGTCCTCGTCGCCGAGGAGCAGCAGGTTTTTGTGCTTCCACGGCAAGGGCTCTGTGCGGATCTCCATGTTCTCCCTCCTCAGCTCCGATGATAGCATACGCCGCAACAAATGTCAAGAATGCGGCTGCAGCGGGGAAAAGAGGACGTCTTTTTGCTTGTTGTCGGAAAAAACAGGAAAAAATGACGGCGTTTTTTGAAGCGCCTATTGACAACGGCATTAAATTCGTATATAATAAATGCAAATAGGGGATTTTCCCGACTTATGCAATATCAGGAGGAGTTTTTTCATGAGCAACAACGATTGTCCCGAAAAGAAACCCCTGACGGATGAGTATCTTAAGAAAATGGATGCTTACTGGCGCGCGGCCAACTACCTCGCGGCGGCACAGCTCTACATGCTTAAGAACCCCCTCCTCAGGGAACCTTTGACGCGCGATCAGGTGAAGAAGAAGATCGTCGGCCACTGGGGTACCGTTCCCGGGCAGAACTTCATCTATGTCCACCTCAACCGCGTCATCAAGAAGTTTGACCTCGACCTCATCCTTCTTTCCGGCCCCGGCCACGGCGGTAACTTCTTCGTCGCCAATTCCTATCTGGAAGGCACCTACAGCGAAGTTTACCCCAACGTTTCCGAAGATGAAGAGGGCATGACGAGACTGTGCAAGCAGTTCTCCTTCCCGGGCGGCATTTCGTCCCACGTCGCGCCCGAGACGCCCGGCTCCATCAACGAAGGCGGTGAGCTCGGTTATTCGCTCGCGCACGCATTCGGCGCCGTGTTCGATAACCCCGACCTCATCGCAGCCACCATCGTCGGCGACGGCGAGGCGGAGACCGGCCCTCTTGCGACGGCTTGGCACTCCAACAAGTTCCTCAACCCCGTCACGGACGGCGCGGTGCTGCCCATCATGCACCTCAACGGCTTCAAGATCAACAACCCTACGGTGTTCGCCCGTATCTCCAAGGATGAAGTGAGGAGCTTCTTCCACGGCTGCGGCTGGAAGCCTTACTTTGTCGAAGGCGACGAGCCCATGGCAATGCACAAGAAGATGGCGGAAACGCTCGACAAGTGCATCAAAGAGATCAAGGAGATCCAGCGCAAGGCCCGCGAAGAGGGCAATACCGAGCGCCCCGTATGGCCCATGATCGTTCTGCGCACGCCCAAGGGCTGGACGGGCCCCAAGGTCGTCGACGGCAAGCACATCGAAGGCAGCTACCGTGCGCACCAGGTGCCCATCACGATGGACAAGCCCGAGCACCTCGATCTGCTCAAGGAATGGCTGCTTTCCTATCGTCCCGAAGAGCTCTTCACCGAGGACTATAAGCTCAAGCCCGAGCTCAAAGCGCTCGCTCCTACGGGCGATCACAGGATCTCTGCAAATCCTCATACCAACGGCGGCAAGCTCCTGAAAGATTTGCGCCTTCCCGACTTCACCAAGTACGGCGTCGAGATGGATGCGCCCGGTACCGTCAAGGCACAGGATATGCTCGTGCTCGGCAACTATATCCGCGACGTTTTAAAGCTCAATGCGGACAGCCGCAACTTCCGTATCTTTGGGCCCGACGAGACGATGTCCAACCGCATGTATGCGGCGTTCGAAGTCTCTTCCCGTCCTTTCGAAGCCAAGATCTACGATAAGGCATGCCCCGAAGACTGCGTCTATGTCGAAGACGACAACGTCGCTCCCGAAGGCCGCATCATGGATGCTTACCTTTCCGAGCATATGTGCGAAGGCTGGCTCGAAGGCTATATCCTCACCGGCCGTCACGGCTTCTTCGCTTCCTACGAGTCCTTCATCCGTATCGTCGACTCGATGGTCTCGCAGCACGCGAAGTGGCTGAAGGTCACCAACGAACTGCCTTGGAGACAGGATATTTCGTCCTTGAACCTCATCCTGACGTCCAACGTCTGGCAGCAGGACCACAACGGCTTCACGCACCAGGATCCCGGCTTCCTCGATCACGTCACCTGCAAGAAGGCAGACGTCATCCGCTGCTACCTGCCGCCGGATACCAACTGCCTCCTCTCCTGCTTCGACCACTGCGTCAAGAGCAAGGGCTATATCAACGTCATCGTGGCTTCGAAGCACCCGACCTATCAGTGGCTGACGATGGACCAGGCAGTCAGGCACTGCACGCAGGGCATCGGCGTCTGGCCTTGGGCGTCCAACGACGCGGGCGAAGAACCCGACCTCGTCATGGCATGCTGCGGCGATACGCCTACCGTGGAAGCGCTCGCGGCAACGACCATCCTGCGCGACTACATGCCCGACCTCAAGATCCGTTTCGTCAACGTCGTCGACCTGATGAAGCTCGATTCTCACGAGAATCATCCTCACGGCCTGCGCGACAGCGCGTTCGACGCGATCTTCACCAAGGATAAGCCCGTCATCTTCGTGTACCACGGCTATCCGAAACTCATCCACGAGCTCACCTATACCCGCCACAACCGCAACATCAAGGTGTTCGGTTACATGGAGGAAGGCACCATCACGACGGGCTTCGATATGCGCGTTCAGAACCATATCGACCGTTTCCACCTCGTCCGCGAGGCGATGATGAGCCTGCCTCAGCTGGGGAACAAGGGCTCCTTCCTCGTTCAGATGATGAACGACAAGCTGGTCGAGCACAGGAACTACATCGCCGAATACGGCGAAGACCTGCCCGAGATCCAGAATTGGAAGTGGCATACGCCCGAGGATAACAAGTAACTTCTAAAAAACGGTCAAGGCGCTTTGGGGGGCGCCTGACCCGAAAAAGTTCTACGGAACGGGATCTGCATCCTGCTTTTGGCGGGGGTGGATCCCGTTTCCTTTTTGTTCACACTTTTTTGCGCAAGCACAAAAAAGTCGTGAGGGGGTGAGCTGCCGCGATTTTAAGAGGCAATATCGCCCCCGCGCCTTGTTGTCATTCTAAGAGCAATAAGTGCCCTGCGGGTACAAATTGAGTCCCGCAGCGCAAAAGCGTGGTTTTGCTCGCGGAAATAATATGGGAAAAGGTTTCGCCGCAAATCTTTCCCTTCGGGAAATCTACGCGGCGAGGGGTGAGCAAGTGCTTTCTTGGCAAAGCCCCGGTGGGGCTTTGACCGCTTGCGAACTTAGAAATGCCCCATTGCTCGGGGCATTTCCTGACCGAGCGCGGGCTCTACCGCGCGAGAAGAGCTGCCGCGATTTTAAGCAGCGGTTTCGCCCACGCGCCTTGTTGTCCCTCTCTGACAATAAGCCTCAAGTATGAGGCAAATTGAGTCCCGCAGCGGAGGGCAACCCTCCTCGCGGGAGAAATTCATAAGAAAGGGCTCCCGCTAAAATCGCGCAAGGATACCTTGCTCGGCTCATTTTATTTTTAGAAGTCGAAGGGGAGCGATAACCCCCTTGCCTCCCTCGGGGAGGGAGGTGGCGCGGCGTAGCCGTGACGGAAGGAGTCGTCTCACGATGGGCGCCTCTTTGGGAGTGAGCAGGCGCTTTCCCGATGACTTCCTCGGTTCATTCAAATTTAAGTTCGCAATGGCGAACTTTTTTTGGAAAACCGCCGTCAAACCGTTGACAGCGGAAGGGGAGTGTGATATAATGCGACCGTAGTTGGTTAGCAATAGCGAACTTACCGATCGGGAAAGCCGTCGGGCTGTGTGCGGCGTTGCCCGCAAAGGGGAGCCGCGCTCTTTTTCGGCCGAAAGGTTAGCATGTGCGAACCAACATCAAGGAGTTCCCGCCTTCGGAAAAAGCAAACATGTGGGAGCTCGCGGGAGAAACAATGCCTTTGAAACTTGCCCCGTTGGGGCAGAACATGAAGATCGTCAAAATATTGGCGGACGAGAAGACGAAAAAGCATCTTGCCGACCTCGGGCTTGTCATCGGGAGCGAGATCGTTGTCTTTTCCTCGAACGGGGGAAGCCTCGTCTGCATCGTGAAGGACGTCAAGCTCGCCATCGATTTCGGGCTGGCGTCGCACATCTTTGTCGCTTGAAAGCAATACGGAGGTATGAAAATAAAGTATGACGAATAAGCTGTTGAGTGAATTTTCCGTCGGCGAGCGCGGCTCGGTCAAGGCCGTCTCGGGCGAGGGAAAGATGAGAAGAAGGCTCTTCGACATGGGCGTGACGCCCGGGGCGGAGATCTTCCTGCGCAAGAAGGCGCCGCTCGGCGACCCCCTCGAGGTCACCATCCGCGGCTATGAACTCACCCTTCGCAAGACGGAGGCGGCGTGCGTTGTGATGGAGGCGGTAAAATGAAGAAGTTTGCATTGGCGGGCAATCCCAACTGCGGCAAGACGACGCTCTTCAACCTTCTGACGGGTTCCACGGCATATGTGGGCAACTGGCCGGGTGTCACGGTGGAAAAGCGGGAGGGTACCTACAAGAAGGGTGCGGAACCCGCGCTCATCGTCGACCTTCCCGGCATCTACTCGCTCTCGCCCTACACGCCCGAGGAAGTCATCTCGCGCAATTACATATTGGATGAGCGCCCCGACTGCGTCATCAACATCGTCGACGCGACCAATTTGGAGTGCAATCTCTATCTCACCACGCAGCTCATGGAGATCGACGTTCCCATGGTCATCGCCCTCAACATGATGGACGCAGTGGAGAAGGCGGGCGACAAGGTCGACGCCGCCGCGCTCGAACGCAAGATCGGTATCCCCGTCGTCGCCGTCTCGGCGCTGCGCGGCACGGGCATCAAGGAGCTGATGGACAGGGCGATCAAGGCGTCCAAGACCCCGAGAAAGGGAGCGACGGTGCTCGAAGATTCGCCCGTCGCGCACCTCGTCAAGGATGTTTCCATCGCCCTCGAAGGGCAGAAGGTCGTCTCTCCGCTCTTCCACGCCGTCAAACTTTCCGAGCTCGACGAGCTGGAAACAAAGGCGCATCCCGAACTCGTCCCCACGGTGAACGCCTTCAAGGCGACCTTTTCGGACGGCGTGTTCGGCAGCGACCTCGAAGCCGTCGTGGCGGATGCGAGATACAAGTACATTTCGGCGAACTTCACGTCCGTCGTCACCAAAAAGAACAAGAAGGAGAAGCTGACGCGCTCCGACCGCGCCGATAAGGTGCTCACGCACCGCGTGTGGGGCATTCCCATCTTCCTTCTCGTCCTGTTCGCCGTCTTCCATCTGACGTTCTCGGAAAACTTCCTCTTTCTGAACGGCTTCGGCGAGGGTTGGATGCCTTCCCTCGAAGACCTCGGCATGGACACGGAGAACTTCTGGGTGCGCGTGCTTGCCTGCGTCTACGACGGCACCGTGTTTTCGCCCGGATGTATCCTCAATAACCTCTGGAACGACATCATCGTGGGCGAGCTCTTCGGCCTCATCGGGCAGGGCATCGAGAAGATCCCCGTTGAGTGGGTCGCGGGCTTCCTCGGGAACGGTATTTTAGAGGGCATCGCAGCGGTGCTTTCCTTCCTCCCCTGGATCCTGGTGCTCTTCCTCTTCTTCTCCATTCTTGAAGATTCGGGCTACATGGCGCGCGTCGCGTTCATCCTCGACCGCATCTTCCGCAAGTTCGGGCTTTCGGGCAGAGCGTTCATGCCCATGATCATGGGCTTCGGCTGCTCCATCCCCGCGACCATCAACACGAGGACGCTTGCCGACGATAACGAGAGGACGGCGACCATCCGCGTCATTCCCTTCTTCTCGTGCGGGGCGAAGCTGCCCATCCTCACCGCGGTGGCGGGGGCGATCGTCGCCTCCTTCGGCGTGGGGAATGCCGATATCATCACCTACGCCATGTACCTTCTCGGCATCGTCACGGCAGTCGTCTGCGTGCTTCTGATGCGCTCGACGACCATGCGCGGCGACGTGCCTCCCTTCATCATGGAGCTGCCCGCCTACCACGCGCCCCGCTTCTCTTCCCTCATGATCCACCTGTGGGATAAGACCAAGCACTTCGTCAAGAAGGCGTTCACCATCATCCTTGCTTCGACCATCATCATCTGGGTCATCTCCCACTTCTCGCCCACGCTCGAATTTTTGTCCGACGAGCGCATCAACGAGAGCATCCTTGCAAACTTCGGCCGTCTCGTGCAGCCGCTCTTAACGCCCGTGGGCTTCGGCGCGCAGCTGGGCGAATGGGGCTGGGTGTTCGCCGTCGCGGCAGTCACCGGCCTCATCGCCAAGGAGAACGTCATCTCCACCTTTGCAACGCTTGCCGCCTGCATCGCGGGTGCGGCGCTCGCGGAGGACGAATCGGGCGTTTCCTATGTGCAGGCCATGATCGAGGCAACGGGCATCGGCATCCCCGGGCTCATCGCCTTCATCGCCTTCAACATGACGACCATCCCCTGCTTCGCGGCGACCGCAACGGCGCGCGCGGAGCTTCCCAAGGGGAAATTTGGTTGGACGCTCCTCTTCTGGCTGGCGACTTCCTACGTCGTCTCGATGGCGGTGTATCTGATCGGCACCTGGTGGTGGACGGTGTTCCTCTTCGCGGCAGCCGCAGCGATCGTGATCCTTTCGATCGTGTTGTATAATAAGAACCATCCTGTCGGGCTTCGCACCCGCAAGAGCGGCAGGCGCGGCGCCCGTGCAAAGGAGGAGGCATGACCTGGTATGAGATCCTCATCATCGTCCTTGCGGCGGCGTTCGTTGCAGGCGTGTTCGGCTGGCGCATCGTGCGCAAAAAGTTAGGCAAGGGCGGCTGCGACTGCGGCTGTTCGGACTGCTCGCACTGCACCGCCTGCTCCGCCGCCAAAAAGGCAAAGGAGAAAAAATAAGTTTATCCATCCATCCTGTTATCTTCATAGATCTTGGAAAGGGGAGGGGCCTCGCGCTTCTCTCCTTTCCTCGTGGAAATATACATTTATGCATGAATTTGCTTAAAATCGCGTAAAAGTGCCGTGCGCTTGCGTTTTGCTTGACAAAACTTGCATTTCTTGCTATCATAAAAAAGAACGAACTTTTTCATGGAGGCGAACCCGCATGATCATTTACAACGATAAATCTAACCTTCTGGAGGATACCGTCTACCGCTATCAGCTCCAGGACGTCAAGGAGCCCAACCTTTATCGCGAGCTCTTCGACTACGAGTCCATCCCCAAGATCGCCTTCAATCACCGCCATGTCCCCATGAATATGCCCGATGAGATCTGGATGACGGACACCACCTTCCGCGACGGCCAGCAGTCCACCTCGCCCTTCACGGTCAAGCAGATCGTCGATCTTTATAAGCTCATGGCACGCCTCGGCGGCCCCAAGGGGCTCGTAAGGCAGTCGGAATTCTTCCTCTATTCCAAGAAGGATAAAGAGGCCCTCCGCGCCTGTCAGGATACGGGGCTCAAATTCCCCGAGATCACGACGTGGATCCGCGCCGACGAGCGCGACTTCGAGCTCGTCAAGCAGGCGGACGTCAAGGAGACGGGCATCCTCGTCAGCTGCTCGGACTATCACATCTTCAAGAAGATGCACTTGACGCGCAAGCAGGCGCTCGATAAGTATCTCGGCATCGTCAAGAGCGCGCTTTCCTACGGCATCCGCCCGCGCTGCCACTTCGAAGACATCACGAGGGCAGACTTCTACGGCTTTGTCATCCCGTTCGCGTCCGAGCTCATGCGCCTCATGGAGGACAGCGGCATCCCCATCAAGATCAGGATGTGCGATACGATGGGCTTCGGCGTCACCTTCCCCGGCGTCACGCTGCCGAGGAGCGTGCAGGGCATCGTCTACGGCCTCTATCACTATGCGAACGTGCCGCACGATCTCCTCGAATGGCACGGGCACAACGACTTTTACAAGGTGGTCACCAACGCTTCCACGGCATGGCTGTACGGCGCGTCGGCGGTCAACTGTTCGCTGCTCGGCATCGGCGAGCGCACGGGTAACTGCCCGCTCGAAGCGATGGCGATGGAGTACGCGGCGCTCCGCGGCACGATGGACGGCATGGACTTCACCGCCATCACCGAGATCGCCGACTACTTCGAGCGCGAGATCAACTATATCGTACCGCCCAAGACGCCTTTTGTGGGCCGCGCTTTCAATTCCACCCGCGCGGGCATCCATGCGGACGGGCTTCTGAAGGACGAGGAGATCTACAACATCTTCGATACGGCGAAGATCCTCAACCGTCCAGCGCGCGTCTCCGTCAACAAGACGAGCGGCCTTGCGGGCATCGCCTTCTGGATCAACGACTATTACAGCCTGCCCGACGAGTACAAGGTGACGAAGAACGATCCGCTCGTCGTGGCGATGAAGGAGCGCGTGGACGCCGAATACGAGGAGGGGCGCAACAGCTCCTTCGGCGACGACGAGCTCGTCAACCTCATCTATTCCATTGACTCTAGGCGCATCCGCGACCTCAACGCGCACAGCATGCGATAATTTTCCGCCCGCTGCAAAGGATAAACATATGAAGACCCAAACGCTCTCCGCGGCGGAAAAACGGGCGTATCCCGTCGCCGTCGTGGGCGGGGGCATCGCAGGCTACACCGCGGCGCTCGCCCTCAAAAACCTCAACATCGGCTATATCTGGCTGGGGCGCAAGCCCTTTGGCGACAAGCTGCTCCTTGCAGAGTATGTGCGCAATTTCCCCGCGCTCGTGGGGGACGGCAAAACGTTCGCCGCCCGCCTTACAGAGCAGGCGGAGAAAGAAGGGCTTGTTTTTACCGAGGCGCGCATCGACGGCATCTATGCGGGCGATCGCGAATTTATGCTTACCGAGAACGGCGAAACGCTCTCTGCCCGCGCCGTCATTCTCTGTACGGGCGTCGAGACGGCGGGTTCCTGCAAAGGGGAGGCGGATTTCGTCGGGCGGGGCGTCAGCTACTGCGCCGTGTGCGACGGGGCGCTCTACCGCGGCAAGACCATCGCCTGCGTGCTCTCCTCCAAAGAGTTTGAAGCGGAGGCGGAATACCTTGCGGGCTTTGCGGAACGGGTGTATGCCTTCTGCCTCTACAAAGACCCTGCCTTTCATGCGTCCAATATCGGGATCGCGGAGGGCGTGCCTTCCGCCGTCGAGGGCGATCTGCGCGTGAAGGCGCTCCTTGCGGGCGAGAGGCGATACGCCGTGGACGGCGTGTTCTTTCTGAAGAATTCGACGCCTCCTTCGGCGCTCGTGGGCGGGCTCAAAGCGGAAAACGGCGCCGTCGTGGTCGACCGCCGCATGGCGACCAACCTAAAAGGCCTCTTTGCCGCGGGCGACGTGACGGGGCGGCCCTACCAGTACGTCAAGGCGGCGGGCGAAGGGCTCGTGGCGGCGTACTCCGCGAGCGAGTATCTTCGCTCGCTCGAAAAATAACTGCATGCAAGAAGCGTCCGTTCCCTTGGAGGGCGGGCGCTTTTTCTTTAACATAGTTTTCACTTCATGAGAAATCGATGAAATTCGCCTCTTTTTTTTGCGTGGGGGTTGACAACCGCCCCTTTTGTTCTTATAATGAACATAAGATTGTACAGC
>URMI01000023.1 GCA_900548845.1 uncultured Clostridia bacterium
CTTCCGATCTACAAGGCAGCGGCCCGCCTCTTTGGTGTATCCCGTCTTGATGCCGCAGGCGCCTTCCAGCGTGCCGAAAAGCAGCTTATTTTTATTCCGCCATCCCCGCGCAGGATATGTTTTGGCGGAGACGATGGCGCGGAACGTCTCGTTTTCCATTGCGTGTGCAGCGATGAGCGCAAGATCGCGCGCGGTCGAGAGGTGCCCTTTTTGAGGAAGCCCGTGCGGGTTGCAGAAGTTGGAATGTTCCGCCCCGAGAAGCGTTGCGCGGACATTCATGACGGCTGCAAATTTTGCGATGCTCCCGCTGTGATGGATGGCAAGCGAGACGGCGCAGTCGTTCCCCGAACGCAGCAGAAGGCCGTAAAGCAGATCTTCGACCGTGTACACCTCTCCCATTCTCAGATAGACGCTGGAGCCGCCTGCAAGCTCCGCTTCCCGCGGGATCGTCACCTCTTCGGTAAGCGCACAGTCTTCGAGGAGGATGATCGCCGTCAGGATCTTGGTCGTGCTGGCAATGGGCAGCGGCAGATCGGCGTCCTTTTCGTGCAGAAAGCGGCGGGAAGAGACTTCCAGGACGCATTCTGCGTGGCTTTGCGCCTCCTCCGCGCGGACGTTTCGCACAGGCGGGGATGCACTCAAGCCCGCAAATGCCAATGCTGCAGCGGTAAGCGTCAGAAGGAGACGGCGTTTAGCTGCGCGCATGTTTTTCCGAGAGCTGCTCGAGAAGCTCTCCCGCCTTTTCGATGACGCGGTCCAACGGTCCGTCGCCGATCTGGACAAGGCGGCAGCAGGTCCCGTCGTCGATGAGAAATCCCACGGGTTTCAGGCTGACCACCGTCCCCGCACCGCCTGCAAAGGGGGCGGTTTCGTCCTCTTGGATGGGCTTGACTGCTCCGTACTCCCCTCCGCCCGACAGATACCCCATCGTCACCTTGGCGAGGGGAATGATCTGTGTCCCGCTCGTGGAGAAGATTGGCTTTCCGATGACCGTATCCACGTCGACAAGGCGTGTGAGCCGTTCTGCCGCGCCCTCGATCAGGCGCTCTGTTTTCTTGTTTTGATCCATTTGATGATCGCCTCCCATGCGAGTTTGAAGAGCAGGATCAGGACGTACAGGAAGCGGGTCCGCACTTCTCCCGCGGCAGTCGCCGTTCCGCCGCTTGTGCCGCCAAGCAGGATATCGCTCCGGAACCGGCACCCGCGCTCCTTCAGGACAGGCCCGAGGATGGCTCCAAGGCTCGATGCCGCCGCGATCGACAGGATGCCGGGGGCGCTCTCTAACTGACCTGTTGTAAGGAATATGCGGATGCGGGTCAGCCTGAACCCGTGCAGTTTGTTGAGGTCCGGGCGCGATCTGAGCATCTGCAGATAGGGAAAGAGGAGCGCCTTTTTTGCCGAAAGATGGACGGCGATTCCCTCTGCCCGCGGTTCTGCATAGCCTCCCGCAAGGCGCAGGACATGATAGAGCTGCACTCCGAAGAAGAGCTTTCGTGCAGCGATATCGAGGTGGCAGCTCAGCGTCACCGAGATGGGGAGCAACAGCAGCAGGAGCGCGCCTCCCGCGCTCAGAGCGCACGTCATGAGCGAGCTCATGATAGCATTATGCGCATGTCCGCGCAAAGTATAAGTGATTTGCCATATAAAAAACGCTCCCTGCGTGCGGGAGCGTTGGATCGCGTTGGAGGGTGTGTTAAGAGATCTTAACGATATCCGTCTCGTCGAGTCCGCGCAGGAAATCGGGGATCTCGTACCCGCCGGTCTGGTCGGGCGTTTCCTCTTCCTGCGGAATTTCTGCCGAGGCTTCCGCGGTTGCAGCTGCTGCTTCCGCTTCGCCGTCGCGGTATTCGTCGCGGGCATAGAGATAGCTGTCGTGCTCTTCGCCGCGGCCGATCGCCTCCATCAGCGCGTCGTAATCGGGCAGGTCTTCCAGAGAATGCAGTTTGAAGCGCTTCAAAAATTCGTCGGTCGTGGCATAGAGGATGGGCCGCCCGACGGCGTCTTTGCGTCCGCAGGGTGTGATGAGGTTGAGTTCCAGAAGAACGCGGACCGCATAGTCGCTGTTGAGGCCGCGCAGAAGTTCGATCTCCGTCTTTGTGATGGGCTGTTTGTAGGCGATGATGGCAGCGCATTCCAGGATGGTACGGGTGAGCTCTTTTTCGCGGATGGGATTGAGGACGGCTTCCACGCTCTCCTTGTAGAGAGGGTTGGAGCCGAGCTGCGCCTTCCCGTTGAAGAGCAGCAGCTGGATGCCCCCCTCTTCGCCGTATTTTTCTTTGAGTTCATCGAGGGCGCGCTTGATCTCCCCTTTCGTCGCATTGAGTTTGTCGCCGATATCCGTGAGCGCGACGGCCTTGCCCGAAGCGAACAAGATCGCCTCAATCGTATTGGTCAATTGTTCCAATCGGTTCCTCCTTACGGTCGGGGTTGAGCGAGATGACGATCTCCCCGAACGTTTCGTTCTGCTTCACGCGCAGATATTGATATTTCAGAAGCTCCAGGATCGCCTGGAAGGTGGTCACGATCTCCGATTTCGTGTGATCCTTGGTAAAGAGCTGCTCAAAGCGGACGTTCCCGCCCGATTCGAGCGATTCCATGACGAATTGGATCTTCTCCTCCACGGTATATTCATCGCGCGGGATCTCGCGTACTTCGTCCTGCGCCTTGGCAAATTCCTGTTTGATGAGAAGTTTGGAAAAGGCGTTCACGAGCCCGTCCAGCGTCAGATTGTCGAGGGAGAAGACGGTGCGCGTCTCGCCGACGTGTTTATCGGGCTCCTTGAAGAAGTAGCCGATGGTCTCCATCTCCTTGAGCTTTTTGGTTTCTTCCTTGATGAGGCGGAATTCCTCGAGCGCACGGATGAGCTCTGCCTTGTCCTCTTCGATCTCCATATCGATCTCGGGGTCTTCCTCGAGGTTGGGCACAAGGCTCTGCGCCTTGATCTTGAGGATGGTCGCGGCGATATTGAGGTAGTCGCTCACCTTATCGACATCGAGGTACGGAAGCCCCCGCATGTAAGAGAGGAACTGCTCGGTGACCTGCGAGACGAACACGTCTTTGATCTCGATCTCTTCCTTGTTGATGAGGAATAAGAGAAGATCGAGCGGGCCTTCGAAGTTGCTCAGGACCGTCGTATAGTCGACGGTCGATTCAAAATTTTCGCGGTTTACCATGGAAGCAGCCCCCACAGAGCCATGATGGGCCAGCCGAGGATGTCGGTCGCAAACTGCATCACCCAGCCGAGGATATTAAAGTAGTCCATCTGATAGACGCCGAAGCGGACAAACAGATTGCATATAAAGCTTTCGGCGATCAGGAAGAGCAGGATATAATACCCGTACTGCCGCAAAAAGCGGGTGACTTTTCCGCGGCGCCTGTCGAGTGCGTCCAAAACGCGGAACCCGTCCAACGGATAAAAGGGCAGCAGGTTGAACACACAGAACGAGAGGCTGTAGATGTAGATATAGCGCGTGAACTGCTCTAAAAAGGAAGTGAGGTATCCGGGAAGCAGGCCGGGGAGATAGCGGTGTACGGCAAAAAAAACGGGATAGATGAGAAGCGCCGTCAGGAAGTTCATCAAAACGCCCGCAGAAGCCGTGAGCGCCATGCCCGTGCGGTATTTCTTGAAGTTATTGGGATTGATCGGCACAGGCTTCGCCCAACCGAATCCGACGAGCGCGAAGCAGATGAGCCCGACAAGATCGAAGTGCCGAAGCGGGTTGAACGAGAGACGGCCGTTCCACTTGGGAGTCGGGTCGCCGCATTTGACTGCAACAAAGGCGTGCGCGAATTCGTGGAGCGTGAGCACGATGACGACGGCAAGAAAGCTCGCCGCAAGCTGGATGACATAGCTCATAGTGATATTATATCGGAAACCGATGCAAAAATCAACCGATTGGCAAGCGGGAAACAATCGTGCACGCGAAATTCATCTGCCTTTCACAACCTTCCGTCCGGCAAGCAGGCTTCCCGCTTTGGGCAGAGAAAAGCGCTGCGGCAAAAAGCCGCAGCGCCTGTACTCAAACAAATTACTTCTCTTCCTCTTCGCCGTCGAGGTGAAGGAGTTCTGCGATGGAAGCGCCGCCGTAGCCGCCTTCCTTCCATTCTCTGTACTCGTCCTCTTCGCCTTCGGGAGCGTTGAAGTTCTTTCTGCCGCCCTTTTTGCCCTTATTGCGGCCATTCTCTCTGTCGCCGCGCTCTGCACGGTTTTCGGAGCGGAATTCCTGCTCGGGCTTGGGCTGAAGCGCCTTGATGGAGAGCGTGATGCGCTTTTCTGCGGGGTTGAACGCAAGGATCTTCGCATCCACTTCTTCGCCGATCTGAAGCACGGAGGTAGGATTGTCGAGCCACTCATGGGAGATCTGGGAGACGTGAACGAGACCGTCGATGCCCCTTTCCAGTTCGACGAACGCACCGTAGGAGACGATGCGGACGACCTTACCGTGGACGATGTCGCCTTCGTGATACTTCTCTGCAGCGAGATCCCAAGGCTGGGGCTGGAGCTGCTTGTAACCGATGGAGACCTTCTTCTTCTCGCGGTCGACGTTGAGCACCTTGAATTCATAGCGCTTGCCGATCTCGAGGACGTCGGTCACGTTCTTGACGCCCGACCAAGCGAGGTCGGAGATGTGAGCGAGGCAGTCGAACCCGTTGACGGAGACGAATGCACCGAAGTTGGTCACACGCTCCACCTTGCCTTCGACGACGTCGCCGACGTGGATGGAATCGAAGAATGCCTCTTCCTTGGCTGCCTTAGCGGCTTCGCGGGCTTCCTTCTCTGCCTCGAGGATGACGCGCTGGGAAGCGATGATCTCCTTGCGGCGTTCCTTTCTGATCTCAAGGAGCTTCAGGCGAAGCTTCTTGCCGACATACTTTTCAAGATCGCGCACATAGCCCGTGCGGATCTCCTTTGCAGGGACAAAGACGGGATAGGTCCCGAGCTCTGCAGTGAGCCCGCCCTTGTTGAAGCCCGTGCAGGTGACGGAGAATTCCTTGCCCTCTTCGATCTCTTTGAGCATCTCCTCCTCTTCACGAAGCTTCTTCACCATCTTCTGGGACAGCTTCACGCGGGGGGTGACTTCCATCACAATGAGGTCGATATCTTCCCCCACTTTTGCCGCATACTCTTCGCGGCTATATGTTTCGCAGTCAAGCTCTTCTTTCGGGAGCAAAATCTCCAGTTTGCCCGAAGCGGACACATAGACCCCTTCGTCCGTAGCGGATACGATCTTGGCAGTGATCATCTGCCCTCTCTTATACCGCTCCTCTTTGCCCATCTCCTCAACGACATCCTGCATTGTCGTTGCCTGAACTTCCGCGTTGCTTTCTTCCATCTTAAAAAGAACCTCCTGAGTTTGCCAATCGGGAGTACTTGCTCCCGCAATGACGCCTACCCTATTAAAAAATTTAATTTCCTCATACGCGAACGCTTCCGCGTTTTGCAGCCATATGACATGGCCGCAGTGCCTGGATGCGATCTCGTATAATTTCCCGGTGTTGCTGCTGTTCCTGCCGCCAATGACGAGAACAGCGTCCGAGCGGCGCGCGATCTCTTCTGCTTCACGCTGCCGCCATACAGTAGTATAACAAATCGTCTTAAAAATCTCAACTGTTTTTTGACACACTTTGCGAATATTTTCGCTCGTTTCCGAAAAACTTTGCTCCGAAAAGGTCGTTTGTGCCACAACGGAGAGATCTTTTTCCCGTAAAATGCTGAAATCATCCTCGGGAGAGGAAAAAACGTACGCGTCTCCCCCTTCTGCGACCCACCCCATGAGCCCCACCGTTTCGGGGTGTTCGGGGTGCCCGATGATGACGATCGTCCTGCCCTTTGCGCTCTCTTCGCGGACGATCCCCTGCGAACGGCGGACGAAGGCGCAGGTGCAGTCGATGATGCGGATGCCGCGGCGTTCGCACGCTTCGTAAACGCTTCTCCCCACGCCGTGCGAGCGGATGAGGAGCGTTGCCCCGTCGGGCACTTCTTCCACGCGTTCGACCGTCGGGATGCCGCGCGCGCGGATGCGCTCCACGACGTCCGGGTTATGGATGAGTTCGCCGAGGATAAAGGTATTCTGCGGCGGCACGGCAAGCGCCTTGTCGACCGCCTTCCTGACTCCCGCGCAGAAGCCGCAGTATTTTCCGAGGAGGACCTGCATCCCGCTCACTTCTTCCTCTTTTTCTTTGCGGTCTGTTCGGCGCGGAAGTTTGCACGGAGCTCATAGAGCCTTGCTTTGAGCTTTTCTTCCGCCGCTTCATAATCGGCCGGGGTGAGCTTTTTGTCGTAATATTCGGAAAGTTCCATGGGTTCGCCGAAGACGACGTGCGTCCTCCTGAGGAACTTGGGAGGCGTGCAGATGACGAACGGGATGACGGGCGTCTTCGTCTTGATGGCGAGCAGCGCCGAACCGCCATGGAAGGGAAGGAACTCGTCGCTGCCCGTTTTGTTGCGCGTCCCTTCGGGGAACATGGAGATCTTCTCTCCGTTTTTGAGCACACGCATGGCGTCCATGACGGTGTGCACGTCCGTGCCGTCGCGCATGGCGCCGATGACCCCCACTCCTTTTGCCCAGCCGCCGATGACGGGCGCGTGCAGGATGGAGTCCTTGGCAAGGTAATGGATGCCGTCCTTCGTCGTATGAGCGGGGAAGAAGACATCCCACAGGCAGTAGTGATTGCCGACATAGATATATGGTCCCGGCCCTACCTTTTTATACCCGTGCAGTTTGAAGGGATATAAGAGCGCATGGATGGGATAAAAGATCGCGCGCAGAAAGTCCATGAGGGGCATCTTGTGATACCCTTTCTTGTTTGCGGGAAAGAGTTTGACGCGTTCCTGCTTTTTTTCGGCCTTTTTGCTCTTTTTTGCGGCCTTCTCGGTGGCCTCGGATGCTTCTTTCATCAGATCTTCTCCTGGATCGTGCGTTTCATTTCGGCGAGCACTTCGTCTGGCGTTAAGTTCGAGGTGTCGATGAGCACGGCGTCCTCCGCCTGTTTCAGTGGCGCAAAGGCGCGGGAGGAATCCTGTTCGTCGCGCTTTACGATCTCCTCTTCGAGCGCCTGCTTATCGACCGGGTAGCCCTTGGCGGTGAGCTCGTCATAGCGGCGCTGCGCCCGCACCTTGGGATCGGCGGTGAGGAAGAACTTGAAGTCGGCTTCGGGCAGCACATAGGTGCCGATGTCCCTGCCGTCGAGCACGCAGGACATTTTGTCTGCGATCTCCCGCTGCTTCTCCACCATTTTGAGACGCACCGCGGGGTACTGCGACACCGTGGAAGCAGCCATGGAAACTTCGGGTTTGCGGATGAGTTCGGAGACGTCCTCGCCGTCGAGGATGGTCTTCTGCGCGCCGTCTTCATATTCGATCTCGAGCGAGAGCCCGCGCATGCAGTCGATGACGTCGGTCTCGTCCGAAAGATCCCGCTTTTCTTTGAGCGATTTGAGGGCGCAGGCACGGTACATGGCGCCCGTATCGAGATAGAGGATGTTCATGCTCTTTGCGAGCGCCTTCGCCATCGTCGATTTGCCGCTGCCCGCAGGCCCGTCGATGGCGATGTTGATCTTGGTCGCGATGTCCTTTCGCAGCACGCGTGCGCCGCGGAGATACACATGATGCGGCTCGATGTTCTTTTCGACGAAGAGCATCACGCGGATGCACAGGGGAAGCCCCCCTTCGATGTCGGGCTCCTGCGAAGAAAAGAGCGGGCTCGAAGAATAGCCTGCCTCCCTTGCCGCCTTTGCGGGATAATAAGAATGGATATCGGACGTACTCGAAAAGACGATGCTCAGGATCTCGTCCTGATGCAGGCCGTTGCGGCTCACCGTCTGGTCGAGAAGTTCCTTGACCGCCTTTCTGATCTCTTCCGGCTCGTCTGCCGTGATGGTCGTTGCTCCGCGGATCACCGTCATAAAATGCACCTCGTAATTTCTTTCGTATGTTTCTATTATATCCAAAGAGCGTAAAAAAGTCAAATCATTCGCCCGTTTTTCCCGCATGGCGGGCGGCGGCAATACCCGCAGCCATCCCCGTCGAGAACGCGATCTGCAGGTTGAACCCGCCCGTGTAGGCGTCGACGTCGAGAACTTCCCCTGCAAAGAAGACGCCGGGGGCGAGCTTGCTCTCCATCGTCTTGGAAGAAACGTCTTTGAGTTCCACGCCGCCCGAAGTGACGACCGCCTCTTCGAAGCCTCTCAACGAAGTGAGAACGATAGGGAAATTTTTGAGCGTGTCAAGGAGTCTGCTGCGCTCTTCCCGCGTCACGGCGTTGGCTTGCTTGAGAGGATCGATCCCTGCCCCTTTGAGAACGGGCAGACAGAGCGCGGAAGGCAGGAGCCCCCGCATCACGTTTTTCATCTGTTCGTTTTTGCGCTCCGAAAGATCGCGCACGAGGCGAGCATCGAGCGTTTCCCGATCGAGAGCAGGCTTGAAGTCGATATAGCAAGAAAGTTCTGCAAAAGGAAGGCGGTTGATGCGGGCGGAAAGAGAAAGGGCGAGCGGTCCGCTGATGCCGTAGTGCGTGAACAGCATCTCCCCTTGTTCGGAGAAGATGACTTTCCCTCCGCGCTTTGCAAACAGGCAGACATTTTTCAAAGAGACGCCCTGCAGCGCCGAAAAATCTCCTTTACAGTTGAGCCCGACAAGAGACGGCACGCACGGGGCGATCTTGTGCCCCAGGCTCTTTGCAAAGCGCAGCCCGTCGCCCGTGGAGCCCGTCGAAGGATAAGAGAGCCCGCCCGTCGCGATCACGACGGCTTCGCACGGATATACGCCGTTTTGTGTTATTATGTCACGCATAGTACTATGCAAAACGCCGATTTCCTTCACATATTCCTGCAATTTGATGGTAACTCCCACGGAAAGGCAGGCTCTTTCCAACATTTTGGTGACATCGCTCGCGTGGTCGGATACGGGGAAGACGCGGTTTCCGCGCTCCACTTTGACGGGAAGGGAAAAACGTTCGCACAGCGACATCATATCTTCGGGCGAGAACGACCAAAGGACGCCCGTCAGGAATTTCCCGCCGCGCACCACGTTTTCTAAAAATTCATCGGGCGGGCAGTCGTTGGTGAGGTTGCATCTGCCCTTCCCCGTGATATAGATCTTCTTCCCGAGTTTTTCGTTGCGCTCCAAAAGCGTCACCTGCGCGCCCCGGCTTCCCGCCGCATAGGCTGCCATAAGCCCCGCGGCTCCTCCGCCGATGACAACGACTTTTCCCATGCTTTCTCTCCTCGTGCTGTTTTCCTCATATTGTAAAACAAATGCCCCTCTTTGTCAAGCGGCGTTCTTTCTCTGCATGAAAAAGGGAGAGCGCTTTGGCTCTCCGTTTTTTCAGATGAGGATACAGATGACCCCGCCCTTTCCCTCGTTGACGATGCGCGTCACCGTGCGGCGCATTTTCTTTTGCACGTTTTCCGCCATGGAGCGGTTTTTGACGTAGAGTTCGTCGCCGAGGAGCTCTTTGAGCGTTTTGCCGAACATATTGGTATTCCAGGCGGCTTCTGGCTCTGATGCCATGTTTTCTGCCAGCGTCTTTGCAAAGCTCTCGCTCTGAGATCGGAAGAGCGTCGTGTA
>URMI01000024.1 GCA_900548845.1 uncultured Clostridia bacterium
CCATCTCGACTTAAAGATCGGCAGCTCAATAAACGAGCGCTTCATTTGAGATCCTCATTCGTATTCTACATACATTATACCCTATTAAATAGGGTATGTCAACCTTTTATGCCAAAAAAATAGCCAAAGATCGCCTCTGCGCCCTCTCCTGCTCTCCTCACACGATCATCATTGCGTCGCCGAAGGAGAAGAAGCGGTATTTTTCTTCCACCGCCGTTTTATAGACTGCCAATATTTCCTCGCGGGAGCAGAGGCAGGAGACGAGCATGATGAGCGTGCTTTCGGGCAGGTGGAAGTTGGTGATGAGGGCGTCGACGCACTTCATCTTATAGGGCGGGTACAAAAAGATGCTCGTATCGCCCGTGCAGGCGTGCAGCATCCCCTTCTCGTCCGCGACCGTCTCCAGCGTGCGCACGGAAGTCGTGCCCACGGCGACGACGCGCCGCCCTTCGCGCTTGGCGGCATTGATCTTCTCCGCCGCCTCCTCGCTCACTTCGTAATGTTCGGAGTGCATCTTGTGATCGAGCACATTCTCCTCTTTGACGGGGCGGAAGGTGCCTAAGCCCACATGGAGCAGCACCTCGACGATCTCCACGCCCATCGCGCGGATGCGCTCTAAAAGCTCGGGCGTGAAGTGCAGCCCAGCTGTGGGCGCCGCCGCCGAGCCCGTCTCTTTGCTGTAAACCGTCTGATAGCGGTCGGGGTCTTTGAGCTTTTCGTGGATGTAGGGCGGCAGGGGCATGGTGCCCGCGCGGGAGAGGACGTCTTCAAACGTCCCTTCATAGGAAAAGCGGACGATGCGCTCGCCCGTCTCGGTGACGGAAACAACTTCGAGGGAGAGCTCGTCGTTGACGAAAAGCTTTGCCCCCGGGCGGCACTTCCTGCCGGGGCGCACGAGCACTTCCCACTCCCGAAGATCGAGGCGCTTTAATAGCAGCACTTCGGCGGCGCCGCCGTGCCCGGTGCGGGCATAGAGGCGGGCGGGCAGCACGCGCGTGCGGTTGAGAACAAGCACGTCGCCCGCTTTCAGATAATCCGTGATGTCGCGGAAGATGCGGTGCTCGATGCTCTTTTTTTCGCGGTGATAGACGAGGAGACGGGAAGAATCGCGCGGCTCTGCGGGCGTCTGCGCGATGAGCTCCTCGGGGAGATCGTAATAAAAATCGCTGGTTTTCAACGTATCCGGCATGACAATGACCTGACTTTCTGTTTGCGTCAGTCCCCGTCGGGCAGAACGCCCAGGGACAGCTGCTTTTTTTTGCCCTCTTCCGCATTGTCGGGCGGCGTGATGCCCATGTGCTCGTAGCCGCCTTTGAGGCAGATGCGGCCGCGCGGCGTGCGGGCGATGAACCCGAGCTGCAGAAGATAGGGTTCGTAGACGTCTTCGATGGTGTTGACGTCCTCATTGACGGTGGCGGCGAGCGTCTCGAGTCCCGCGGGGCCGCCGCGGAATTTTTCGATGAGCGCCCGAAGATAGCCTCTGTCCGTCTCGTCGAGGCCGAGTTCGTCGATCTCCATCTTTTTGAGGGCGGCGCGCGCCGATTCGCGCGTGATCGCAGCCCCGCCCGAGACCGCCGTAAAGTCGCGCACCCGCTTCAAAAGGCGGTTGGCGATGCGCGGCGTGCCGCGGGAACGGCGGGCGATCTCCAGGCTCCCCTCCTCCTCGAGGGAGATGCCCAGCGTCTTTGCAGACCGCGCCACGATGCGCTGCAATTCGGAGGGAAGATACATATCGAGGCGGCACAAGATGCCGAAGCGGTCGCGAAGGGGCGCCGAGAGCAGCCCCGCCCGCGTCGTTGCGCCCACGAGCGTGAACTTCTTGATGGGGAAGCGGATGCTGCGCGCCGAAGGGCCCTTGCCCACGATGATGTCGAGCGCGTAGTCCTCCATCGCGGAATATAAGATCTCTTCCACCGTATGGTTGAGGCGGTGGATCTCGTCGATAAAGAGGACGTCGCCGTCGTTGAGGTTGGTGAGGATGGCGGCGAGGTCACCCGAACGTTCGATGGCGGGGCCCGACGTCACCCTGATCTGCGCGTCCATCGTATTGGCGATGATGTGGGCGAGCGTCGTCTTGCCGAGCCCGGGCGGGCCGTATAAAAGGACGTGGTCGAGCGATTCCCCGCGCGCCTTTGCGGCGGACATGTAGACGGAAAGATTTTCCTTCACCTTGTCCTGCCCGACATAGTCTTCCATCGTCTTGGGGCGGAGGACGTTCTCCTCGAGGTCGTACTCGCCCTTGGTGCTCGAAAGGAGATCCCCTCCGAACGATTCCAATTCGTCAAGTTCGTCAAACATGGGCGCCCTCCTTTACATATTTTTCAGCGCGGAAGAAATGACCTCTTCGATGGTCTTCGCGCCGTCCTTGCGGGCGCGTTCGACGGCGCGGGCGCTCTCCTGACGGGTGAAGCCGAGGTTCATGAGCGCCCCGACGGCGTCCTCGTCTTCGGAAGACGCCTTCACGCCCGGCGAAGGCGTGCCCTCGCGGCTTAAAATGGCGGTCGCCGAGATCTTGCCGTGCAGCTCCAAAATGATGCGGTCGGCAGTCTTCCTGCCCACGCCCTTGACGGAGGAGATGCGCTTTGCATCCGCCGCGGCGATGCAGTCGTAGAGCTCTTCGGGGCGCATCGCGGAAAGAAGCGCGAGCGCCATCTTCGCGCCCACGCCCTGCACCGAGGTGAGCTTTAAGAAGAACTCCTTCTCTTTCAGGTCGGCAAAGCCGTATAAGGCGACGCCGTCCTCCTTGGCCTGGAGGAAGGTATAAACTTCCCCTTCGCCGCCGCGCGCGAGACGGGAAAACGCCGCGCCCGAACAGCACACCTCGTAGCCGACGCCGTTCACTTCGATGAGCGCGCCGTCGGGCGTGAGGTCCATCACTTTTCCTTTTAAGTATCCGATCATGTCTTTATCGCAAAAGAGGGATCATCTGATCCCGAACAGTCCCGAAAAACGGTTGGTGAACGCATGGCAGAGCGCCACGCCGAGGGCGTCCGCCGCGTCGTCGGGGCGGGGCACCGAAGGAAGGCGCAGATGGGAAGCGACGCACCGCTGCATCTGCCCCTTATCCGCCCTGCCGTAGCCCGTGAGCGCCTGCTTGATCTGGTTGGGGGTATATTCGAAGATACGGCCGCAGCGCTTGCAGCACGTCATCAAGATGACGCCGCGCGCGTGGGCGACGGCGATGCCCGTCGTCACGTTCTTGGAGAAAAAGAGCTCCTCCATCGCCGCCTCTTCGGGGGAGAACTTGTCGAAGAGGGCGTTCACGCCCCGCTCGAGCATGCACAGCCGCACGGCAAAGTTCTCGCTCGCGGGCGTTTTGACGACGCCGTAATCGACGGCACGGCAGTTGCCGCGCGCATCGCGCTCGACGACGCCGTAGCCCATCGTGCCGAAACCGGGGTCGAGCCCCAAAATGATCATGCGCGCCGCCTCCCCGTCCCCCGCCCGCGGGGGAAGATATCCTCTGCATATTATAATGCAAAGGGAGCGCTCTTGTCAATCGGAACAGCGGCAATTTTGCCCCGCCCCGTCAAAACGCTTGCTTTCTGCGCAAAAAGCGTGTAAAATCAAAGCAACAAACAATCCTTTGAGAGGTAATATAATGAAGCTTTGGGAAGGCAGGTTCGACGCCCCCACCGCGGCGGACGCCGACGCATTCAACGAATCGCTCTCCTTCGACAGGAAACTTTACCGCGTAGATATCACCGCGAGCATCGCCCATGCGACCATGCTCGGCGAGACCAACATCATCCCCCCCGAAGAGGCGGCGCGCATCTGCGAAGGGCTCAGGGGCATCCTCAAAGACATCGACGAGGGAACGCTCGCCGTCGAAGGGGCGGAAGACATCCACTCCTTCGTTGAAAACGAGCTCGTAAAACGCATCGGCGAAGTGGGCAAGAAGCTGCACACGGCGCGCTCCCGCAACGACCAGGTGGCGACCGACCTCCGCCTCTATGTGCGCGCCTCCATCGACCGCCTCATCGCCCTGCTGCACGCCTTCGTGACGACGCTCACGATGGTCGCGCACGACAATATCAAGTGCATCCTTCCCGGCTACACCCACCTGCGCAAGGCGCAGCCCGTCAACTTCGCGCAGTATCTCAACGCCTATTCGGAGATGTTCCTGCGCGACATGGAGCGCCTCGAAGACTGCAGGAAGCGCGTCAACGTCATGCCCCTCGGCAGCGCGGCGCTTGCGGGCACCTCCTTCCCCATCGACCGCGAGATCACGAGAAAGCTCTTGAAGTTCGACGACATCTCCAACTGCTCCATCGACGCCGTTTCCGACCGCGACTTCGTGGCGGAATACCTCTTCTGCCTCACCGAAGTCATGCTGCATCTTTCCCGCCTTTCGGAAGACACCATCCTCTACACGTCGGACGAATTCGGCTATTGGGAGATTTCCGACGCCTACTCCACGGGCTCTTCCATCATGCCCCAGAAGAAGAACCCCGATATCCCCGAACTCATCCGCGGCAAGTGCGGGCGGGTCATCGGCGATCTCACGGGCTTCCTCGCGACGCTCAAATCGCTCCCGCTTGCCTATAACAAGGACTTACAAGAAGATAAAGAGGCGCTCTTCGACGCCGAAAAGACGGCGTTCGACTGCGTTGCCATCTTCCACGCCATGATCAAGGGGATGAAGTTCAACTCCGAGGCAATGTACAACGCGGCAGAGGGCGGCTTCTCGACGGCGACGGACGTTGCAGACTACCTCTCCAAGAAGGGCGTCCCCTTCCGCGACGCGCACGCCATCACGGGCAAGATCGTAAGGTACTGCATCGAACACAACAAGACGCTGAGAGACCTTTCCCTCAAAGAATTCAAGGCGGTGAGCGACGTCTTCGAGCGCGACGTCACGGGCGTGGTGCTCGCGCGCACCTCGGCGGAGGCAAGGAACTCCGTGGGCGGCTCTTCGCAGCTGGCGGCACGGAAGGCGATCATCCGCATCCGCAACCGTCTCAAACACTTCGGCTGAGATATTTTAAGGGCGCCTTCGGGCGCCCGTTTTTTTGGATTTGGCCATTTTCTTGTATAAATATACAAAAATCGCGGGAGGGAAACGAAAATCTCTCACAAAGGCTTGACAGAAACGAATATTTCCATTAAAATAACAGGAAGCACACTTTCTTCAAGGAGGTCTTATCGTGAAATGCAACGGAGCAGAGATCCTCATCAACTGCCTCAAAGAACAGGGCGTTGACACGATATTCGGCTACCCGGGCGGCACCGTGCTCGATATTTACGACGCACTCTACCGCGACGGCACCATCCGCCACGTCATCACCTCGCACGAGCAGGGCGCGGCGCACGCGGCAGACGGCTATGCGCGCGTCACGGGGCGCGTCGGCGTATGCCTTGCAACGAGCGGCCCCGGCGCCACCAACCTTGTGACGGGCATTGCGACCGCCTTCATGGATTCCATCCCCGTCGTCGCCATCACGGGGAACGTCGGCCTCAACATGCTCGGGCGCGACTCCTTCCAGGAGATCGACATCACCGGCATCACGATGCCCATCACCAAGCACAACTTCATCATCAAGGACGTCAAAGACCTCGCCCCCGCCATCCGTCAGGCATTCAAGATCGCGAACTCGGGCAGAAAGGGCCCCGTCCTCATCGATATCCTCAAAAACGTGCAGATCGCGGAGACGGACTACGAGCCGTACACCCCCGAAAAGCTCACGAAAAAGCCCGTTCAAAAGAGCGCCGTCGAAGACGCCGTCAAGGCGATCAACGCCGCGAAGAAGCCCCTCATCATGCTGGGCGGCGGCTGCATCGCCTCGGAAGCGGAAGAAGAGATCTCCTCTCTTGCCGAAAAGTTGGACGCGCCCGTTGCCTGCACGCTGATGGGCCTCGGCGCTTACCCTGCGGGGGACGCCCGCTTCATGGGCATGATGGGCATGCACGGCACCGCGACGAGCGCCCGCCTCGCCCTCGAGAGCGACTGCATCATCGCCCTCGGCACCCGCTTTTCCGACCGCGTCGCCCTCAACCGCGACAAGTTCGCCCAGCAGAAGACGGTCGTGCAGGTGGAGATCGACAACGCGGAGATCGACAAGAACGTCAACGTCACCTACTCCGTCCTCGGCGACGTCAAAGAAGCCTTGAAGACCATGCTCCCCCTCATCGGGACGGTCAAAGACCGCCCCTTCATGCAGGAGGCAGCGGAACTCAAAAAGGCGGAAAAGGCAAAGCGCCCCAACTTAGAGCTCGGGCATAAAGTCATCATCGGCGCTTCCGAGATCGCAGAAGACGATACCATCGTCGTCACCGACGTCGGCCAGCATCAGATGTGGACGGCGCAGTACTACCCCATCAAAAAGCCCCGCACGTTCTGTTCGAGCGGCGGCCTCGGCACGATGGGCTACGGCCTCGGCGCTGCCATCGGCGCGGCGCTCGGGAGCCATAAGCACGTCATCCTCGTCACGGGCGACGGCTGCTTCAACATGAACCTCAACGAACTTTCGACGGCAGTCACCGAAAACCTGCCCATCACCATCCTTCTCATGAACAACCGCGCGCTCGGCATGGTGCGCCAGTGGCAGAAACTCTTCTACAACAACCGCTTCTCGCAGACGGACATCCGCAAGAAGACGGACTATGTGAAATTTGCGGAAAGCTTCGGCGCCAAGGGCATGAAGATCGAGAAGGAGGAAGACATCGCGCCCGTCCTCAAAGAGGCGCTCTCTACCCCTTCGCCCGTCGTCGTGGACTGCCGCATCAGCAACGATGAGAACGTGCTGCCCATGATAAGGCCGGGCGCCACCTACGACACCATCATCACCAACTGGGAGGACAGATAAATGAACCGCTATACCATCTCTGCACTCGTAGACAACAAGAGCGGTGTTCTGACCCGCGTGGCGGCGCTGTTTGCCCGCAGGGGCTACAACATCGAATCGCTCTCCGTCTGCACGACGGAGGACGACACCGTCTCCCGCATGACCATCGTTCTGTGCGGCGACGACTACATCCTCGGCCAGATGATGAAGCAGATGGACAAGCTCATCGACGTGAGGAAGATCACCAAAGTGGAAGAGGACGCCGTCTCGCGCGAACTGCTCCTTTGCAAGGTCAAGACGGACGCGACGACGCGCAGCCAGGTGCTCGAGATCAGCCAGATCTTCCGCGCGAAGATCGTCGACGTTTCGACGGAGGCGACCATCATGGAACTGACGGGCAAGCCTTCCAAACTCGACGGCTTCATCAACATGCTCATGCCCTACGGCATTTTGGAGCTCGCGCGCACGGGCGTCACCTCCATCGGAAGAGGCGCTTCCTGCCTGCGCGACGTGCCCGACTATAAGGAACAGATATAAAAATTTTTCGCGAAAATCTTTTTCCTTCGGAAAAATCTTTCCGCGAGGTTTAAGTGCAGGTATGCACAAATTGAGTGCGCGGGCGCAGGGAAACCCTGCTTGCGCCATGATTTGGGAAGCAGCAATCCCCTTGGCGCCCTCTCTGAGGGTGAGCAGGCGCATTCTTGCGAAGAGCCCGGTGGGCTCTTTGCCGCCTGCGAACTTGGAAATGGCACATGGAGCGTGCCATTTCCTGACCGAGCGCGGGCTCTACCGCGCGAGAAGGGGTTAGTTGATTTTAACAAACGTTATCGCCCGCGACCGTATCTGTCCTCAAAATCACTAAGCCCGAAGTATCGGGCAAATTGAGTCCCGCAGCGCAAAAGCGTGGTTTTGCTCGCGGAAAAGATTTATAAGGCAGATCTTTGCAAAACAAAAAGAACAAATATAACGTTCACGATTTTATTTTTGCTGCGCAAAATAAAGCGGCGTGCGCGTCCCACGCGGGGCGCGCACCCTCACAATGTGAATCTTCGGAGGCATTTTTATGGCAAACACCTTTACAAACGGCAACGGCATGGCGTCGCAGCGTTCGCTCCTGCGCGCCCTCGGCTGGACGGACAATGAGATGAAAAAGCCCATCGTGGGCATCATCTCGGCACAGAGCGACATCATCCCCGGGCATATGTACCTCGACCACGTCGCACGGGCGGCGGCGGAGGGCGTCATCGCGGCGGGCGGCAAGCCCGTGATCGTCCCCTGCATCGGCGTGTGCGACGGCATCGCGATGGGCCACAAAGGCATGAGGTACTCCCTCCCTTCCCGCGAGGTCATCGCCGACAGCGTGGAAATTTTGTCGAACGCCCACGCCTTTGACGGCATCATCCTCGTGGGCAACTGCGACAAGATCATCCCCGGCATGCTGATGGGCGCGGTGCGCGTCAACAAGCCCGCCCTCTTCGTTTCGGGCGGCCCCATGCTCGCGGGGCGCAAGAACAAGAAAAAGCTTTCCCTCTCCTCCATGTTCGAGGCGGTGGGCGCCTATACCTCGGGGCACATCGACGAAAAGGAGCTGCATTCCTTCGAATGCACCGCCTGCCCCACCTGCGGTTCGTGCTCGGGCATGTTCACGGCGAACTCCATGAACTGCCTTCTGGAAGCGCTCGGCATGGCGCTCCCCGGCAACGGCACCATCCCCATGGTGTATTCGGCGCGCCTTGCGCTTGCCAAGCAGGCGGGCGAAGCGGTGATGGGGCTCATCGGAAAGAACGTCTGCCCGCGCGACATCCTCACCCCGACCGCCGTCAAGAACGCCGAGCGCGTGGACATGGCGATCGGCGCAAGCTCCAACTCGGTGCTGCACCTGTTGGCGCTCGCGAGCGAGCTGGGCTTTACCAAAGAACAGCTCTCCATCGACACGATGAACGAGATCTCCAAGACGACGCCCAATCTGTGCCGTCTGGCGCCTGCGGGCGAATATTACATCGAAGAGCTCAACGAAGTCGGCGGCATCTCCGCCGTCATCCGCTCCCTCATCGAGGCGGGGCTCTTCGAAGGCGAAGCACTCACCTGCTCGCTTACGACGCAGGAGGCGCGCACGAAGGACGCGCGCGTCCTCGACGAAGAGGTCATCCGCCCCGTTTCCAACCCCTATTCGAACTACGGCGGGCTCGCCATTCTGAAAGGCAACCTCGCCCCCGAGGGCAGCGTCGTCAAGAAGAGCGCCGTCGACCCCAAGATGTATCACCATTCGGGTCCCGCGCGCGTGTTCGACTCCGAAGAGGAGGCGATGGAAGCCATCTCCACGAACAAGATCCAAAAGGGCGACGTCGTCGTCATCCGCTATGAAGGCCCCAAGGGCGGCCCCGGGATGCGCGAGATGCTCTCCCCCACCTCGTCCATCGTGGGCGCGGGCCTCGGCGACACCGTGGATCGGAAGA
>URMI01000025.1 GCA_900548845.1 uncultured Clostridia bacterium
TTCAGACGTGTGCTCTTCCGATCTTATTTTGCGGCGTTTTCCCGAAGATAGATCATTGCCATCGCGGCTTCGAGGAGAGGAACGGGAAAGAGCGCCTGCACGGAGTAGTCGAGCGTGAACGCACAGTAGCCCTCCCTCAGATAGGCAAGGGCAACGGGCTCCTTTTCCCGCCCCGAGCGGAACCAATAGCCGCCGCCGGGGATGACGAGCATCCCGGGGCGCAGCTTTGCTTTGATCTCGGGCACGAGAGGATCGGGAACATAGGCGGTGAGGTACCCTTCCGCCTGTTCCCCCCGTTCTATGCCGAAATATCGATAGAGATCGACTTTTTCGTAAATCATAGCAAGCCTCCTTTACGCCCTCTTTAAGACAAGCACGCGGTGCGGCGCGACTTTGACGGTACCCGTCATCTTTTCTCCCGTCAGAAGGTCGGTATAATCGCCGTCCAAAGTGAGCGTGCCCTCTTTGTGTTCGGTTTCCAGAGCGATGATGCCGTTCTCTTCGCCCGAACGCTCGACGAGGACGATATTTTCGCTCGCCTTCGCGACGGGGGAAACGCCCGCAAGCTTTCTGAGCGCTTCTTTGGAAGGCACGCTGCCGAGCAGGATGACTCTCCCCTCCCCCACCTTGCGTTCGGTGATGACGGCAAGCCCGTCAAATTCGTCGCCGTCGTAGGAAGCGAGCGTCTTGCAGTCTTTTGCCTCGAAGGCGTCGTAGCACATGGAGACGGGGCAGTCGGCGCCGTCTTTGAAGCGCGCCTTGAAGACGTCGTTTGCAACAGGTTTCTGATACTTCACATATACGCCCGCAAGCTCTTCGACAAAGGAGTAAGGCGCGTTGACATACTTGCAGGTGTTTTCGTCGAAAATGTCGCTCATCGGGCCGACGATCCAGGTGCCGCCCGCCTTCACCCATTCGATGATGCGCTCTTTGAGACCGTTTTCGTCCACCGTCGCAAGGAAGGGCGAGAGGATGACTTCATAGCCATCTAAAGAATGCTGCGTATCGATGACGTCGATGTTGGTATCGCGGAAGGCGGTGTGGAAGTTCTGCACGAGCGTGCGGCGGTAGTCGAAGCCCTCGAGCATGGGTGCGGAGATGAAGTGGCTGACCGCCGTCGAAGAATAGTGCATGGCGATCTTGGATACGACCTTGCTCTTTTTCAGGAAATCTGCACACGTTGCAAAGTCATCTGCGGCGTGCTTGACTTCTTCCGTCACGCGGTATGCTCTCCCCGGGGTGGAATAGAGTGAACCGTGCGCGAGCTCGTGCCCCTGCGGGTGAGCGCGGAAGAGCCAGTATTCGTTCATCTCGCCGCCGAGCGCGATGGGCATCCAGGTGTTGACATAGCAGTTGCCTTCGGGGCGGTAGCCGAAGAAAGCGACGTTGCCGCCGTTCCAGCCGACCTGCGTCTCCGTCACCCAGAAGGGCCGGGGCAGGATGGGCCGCAAAAAGTCGAAGGAGAATTTGGTGTCGGGCAGTAACTTTGCAGGCTCATAATGGTTATATTGGATGACGTCGAGCTTTTTGTTGGTCTCATAGTAGCTCAGAAGGTTGGTGACCATCATGTCCGTGCCGACGGGCGCTTTGGAGTAGGCATGGAGCACATCCGCCTGCTCTTCGACGTAGGAGACGATCTGCTTGCATTGGAAACGGCGCCACTCCGTTTCGAGCGACGGGTGCTTCCACTGCCCGGGGCGGGGCGGGTCGACGTCGTCGAAACTATCGTAGTTGAGCGACCAGCGGTACATCCCCCATGCGTCGTTGAGTTTCTCGGGCGTGCCGTATTTTTCTTTGAGATAGGTGCGGAAGGCGCTCTTGCAGAGCGGGCAGTAGCAGCCTTCGCCGTAAGGGAAGATCTCGTTGTCGATCTGCCAGCCGATGACGCCGGGATGCGAGCCGAACTCCTTTGCGAGCTGTTCGGTGATGATGCGGTTTTTCTCGCGCATGACGGGCGAGGTCTTGCAGGGGTGGCAGCGCGAGGAGATCTCTGCGCGGCGGTCGTTGAAATCGACGGAAATGGTCTCGGGATATTTCTTGAAGAGCCAGCGCGGCGGCGTGCAGGAGGGCGTGCAGAGGATGCTGTCGATGCCCGCCGCATACAGCTTGTCGACGACTTCATGCAGCCAGGAGAAGTCGAATTCCCCCTCCTTTGGCTCCATCCTGCTCCAGGCAAATTCGCCGATGCGCGCGACGTTGACGCCCGCAGCATGCATGCGCTCGATGTCCTTGTCCACCTCGCTCAAATCCCACAGTTCGGGATAGTACGCGGCTCCCACATAAACCTTGTCCATAGAAAACTCCTTAAGATATATTGTTGCTGAGGGTATTATAGCATCCTCTCTTCGTGCTGTCAAGATTCGAAAGAAAAGACGAAACCCTTAGGCGGAAGCTTAGCATAGCCGTTATGTTTTGTATATAAAAATATGACACAAAAATGCACGATTTTGCGCAAAAAAAGCTCCCCGGAAAAGGGAGCTTCTTCTTACATGATGTTGTTGACCGTGCGGGGGAAGAGGATGACGTCGCGGATGTTCTCCATACCCGTCACATACATGACGAAACGGTCGAACCCGAGCCCGAACCCGCTGTGCGGTACGCTGCCGAAGAGGCGCAGGTCGAGGTACTGCTTGTAGGCGGAAATGTCCATGTTCCTTGCCTTCATCGCGGCAAGCAGTTTGTCATAGTTTGCCTCTCTTTCGCTGCAGCCGATGATCTCGCCGATGCCGGGGACGAGAAGGTCGGTCGCCGCCACCGTCTTGCCGTCGGGGTTCTGCTTCATATAGAAGGACTTGATCTCCTTGGGGTAGTTGGTGACGAACACGGGGCGCTTGAAGACGACTTCGGTGAGGTATTTTTCGTGTTCAGTCTGAAGGTCGCAGCCCCAGTCGACGGGGTATTGGAACTTGACGTCCGCCTTCTGCAGGATGGAGATGGCGTCCGTATAATCGCAGACGGCGAAATCGCTCGATGCGACGTGTTCGAGCTTGTCTTTGAGCCCCTTCTCGACAAAGCTGTCGAAGAAAGCGATCTCATCGGGGCATTCGTCGAGCACGGCGCGGATGAGATATTTGACCATATCTTCTGCGATCTCGATGATGTCGGGAAGTTCTGCAAAGGCGACTTCGGGTTCGATGTGCCAGAACTCTGCGACGTGCCTCGTCGTGTTGGAGTTCTCCGCGCGGAAGGAGGGCCCGAAGGTGTAGATCTTGCTGAATGCCATCGCGGCGACTTCGCCCTCGAGCTGCCCCGAAACGGAGAGCCCCGCCTTGACGCCGAAGAAGTCGTTCTTGTAATAGTCCTGCTCGCTCTCATACTTGGCGTTGTAGGGCTGGGTGGTGACGCGGAACATCTCCCCTGCGCCCTCGCAGTCGCTCGCCGTGATGATGGGCGTATGGACGTAGTAATAGCGGTGCTCGTGGAAGTAGCGGTGCACGGCCTGCGCCGCGACGGAACGCACGCGGAACACGGCGTTGAAGGTGTTGGTGCGAAGCCTCAGGTGCGGGATGCTGCGCAGGAATTCCAGCGTGGTGCGCTTCTTCTGGATGGGATATTCGGGCGGGCATTTGCCGAGGAGCACGACTTCCTTCGCGTTGAGCTCATGCCCTTCTCCCTTGAACGCCTTGACAACTTCGCCCTTGACTGAGACGGAGGCGCCGAGCTTGGTGCATTCGGGATCGACCTTTAAGGCATTCTTGTCGATGACGACCTGAAGGCGGGGAAAGCTCGTGCCGTCGGCAAGTTCCAAAAAGGCGACGGCGGCGGAATCGCGGAAGGTGCGCACCCAGCCGCAGACGGTCACTTCCTGCCCCAACAGTTCGGGGCGTTTCAATACGTCATAAATATCGGTGTGTTTCATACGATCTCACTCCTGCCGTTTGCGGCGATCTTAATAGGCGCGCGCAAACACGATGGTGTGCGCCGACTTTTTCCCGCAGGCAACGCAGGTCTTTGCGGTATCTTCTTTCGCATAGACGCGCGCGGTCGCCTGGGCAAACTCTTTGACTTTATCCTCGCATTCGCGGCAGCCGCACCAGCCGGCGCGCACAAAGTTGCCGCGGTTGACGCCGTCCAGAAGCTCGTCGAGCGTTTCGGCATCCACGATGCGCTGTTCCATGCGTTTCTTGGCGGTGTTGTACATATTTTCTGCGATCTCGTGAAGGAGCGCTTTAACGCCCTCTTCCGCGGTTTCGAGGGGAAGTTCGCCCTTTTCGAGGGTATCCCTGCGGCAGACGGTCATCTTGCCCGCTTCGATGTCGCGCGGGCCGAGCTCGATGCGCACGGGCACGCCCTTCATCTCCCATTCGTTGAACTTCCAGCCGGGAGAGTTGTCGGTATCGTCCAGAACGACGCGGACGCCTGCCTTCTGAAGGCGCTCTTTGAGCGCGGTGCAGGCTTCGAGGACGCCCTCCTTCTTTGCCGCGATGGGCACGATGACGGCTTGTACGGGTGCGACGACGGGCGGCATCACGAGGCCGCGCTGATCGCCGTGCGTCATGATGAGCGCACCGATGAGGCGGGTGGAAACGCCCCAGCTCGTCGTGTAGGCGTACTTCTGCACGCCGTCCTTATCGAGGAATTTGATCTCGAACGCCTTGGAGAAATTCTGCCCGAGATAATGTGAGGTGCCTGCCTGAAGGCTCTTGCCGTCGTGCATCATCGCCTCCATGCCGAAGGTGGCGACGGCGCCCGCGAACTTTTCCTTCTCCGTCTTTCTTCCCGTCAGAACGGGCATCGAAAGGCAGGTCTTTGCGAACTCTTCATAGACGGAGAGCATCTTCATCGTCTCCTCCATCGCCTCCTCTTCGGTGGCGTGGACGGTGTGGCCCTCCTGCCAGAGGAATTCGCTCGTGCGGAGAAAGGGACGGGTGGTCTTCTCCCAGCGCATGACGTTCGCCCACTGGTTCATGAGGACGGGAAGATCGCGGTAAGACTGGATCCACTTGCCGTACATCGTGCCGATGATGGTCTCCGAAGTCGGGCGGATGCAGAGCGGCTCTGCAAGCTTTTCCCCGCCCGCGTGCGTGACGACGGCGACTTCGGGCGCAAAGCCTTCGACGTGCTCCGCCTCCTTCGTCATGAAGGACATGGGGATGAGGAGCGGGAAGTAAGCGTTCTCATGCCCCGTCTCCTTGAAGCGCTTGTCGAGCTCCTTCTGGATATTTTCCCAGATGGCGTACCCGTAAGGGCGGATGACCATCGTGCCCTTGACGGGGCCGTAGTCGACGAGCTTGGTCTTTAAGACGACGTCCGAATACCACTGGGGAAAGTCCGACTCGATGTCGGCGATCTGCGATACGAATTGCTGTTCTTTTGCCATAGATGACTCCTGAAAATACTACCGAAGGCCGCAAAGAAAGGCAGAAGAGATGTTCCTCTCTTCCCCCTTCCGGCGGCCGTGATCTTTCGTTGTGCTAGAACTCGTTGCGTTCGCTCTTGGAGATATAGCCGAGCGCGAATGCGTTGGGGCCGACGTGCGAACCGATGACGGGCCCCATGATGGAGACGTACGGTTCGATGCCGAGCTTTTCGCGTACATATTGGGCAAGTTCATCCGCGCAGGGAGAATTGTCGGTATGTACGATAAAGACATATTGATAGTCGGGGTCGGGCTCCTCCTTTTCGATCTTCGCCTTGATATAGGAGATGGCCTTCTTGGTGCCGCGCACTTTGTCGAGCACGAAGAGCTTGCCTTCCTTATCGAACGAGATGATGGGCTTGATGGAGAGCACGCCCCCCACCGCCGCCGCAACGGCAGACAGCCTTCCGCCGCGCTTTAAATAGTTGAGATCGTCCGCCACGATGAAGTGCTGGATATGCTCCCGCAGTGAGTTGACATGATCGTACGCTTCCTGTGCTGTCTTGCCCGCGTTGCGGTCCTGAAGGGCGATGCGCACGAGCGCGCCCTGCCCCACCGTCGCCGTCAGAGGATCGACGACATACACTTCGAACTTGGGATACTCCTTCCTGACTTCGGCGGCGGCTTTTGCGGCGACCGTCTTGGTCGGGGAAAGCCCGCTCGAGATCGTGAAGTGCACAACATCTTCCGCGCCCTCTTTGGCGAGCTTCAAAAAGTGCTCGTAGTGCGATTCATAGTTGAGCATGGAAGTGCGCGAAAATGCCCCTGCCCGAAGCTCGTTGTAAAAATCGACGTACTCTTGATAATTGGTGAAGTTGTCGAGATGATCTTCCATCTTGCCGTCCTTTTCCACCGTGAAGGTCAAAGAGACGAACTTGATGTCGTTCTCGACGATAAAGTCATGATAAAGGTCACAGGTCGAATCGGTCGACAGTGTGAATTTGTATGCCATGTTACTCTCCGCTCTCCTGACGGGAAACCCTGCGTTGCGCGAATTTTCGCAAGCGCTGCCCGTATCGTTAGGTCGATTATACCATATTTCGTGGCAAGAGGCAAGAATATTTGGAAAAATTGTGGGAATGCGCCCGACTTTTTTGCAAAAAGGTCTTGAAAAACACGCCGTCACAAGGTATAATACTTCTGATAAGGCGCGTATTCCAAAATCTGCGCGCGAAAGAAGGGGGACTATGACAAGAGAACAACTGTTTCAACTCAAGAACGGGACCGACGTGCGCGGGACCGCGATCGCAGGCGTCAAGGACGATCCCGTCACGCTGACCGACGAAGCCGTCACGCTCATCGCGAAGGCTTTTTACGTCTGGGCGGCGAAGAGGTCGGGAAAGGCACAGCCCGTCATTGCCGTCGGGCATGATTCCCGCCTTTCGGCGGGCCACATCTCGGCGCTCGTTGCGGACGCAGTGAATGCCTGCGGTGGGGACGTCGTCCTCACGGGGCTTTCTTCGACGCCTTCCATGTTTATGCTGCTGCAGGACGGGTTCGGCGCGGACGCTTCGGTGATGATCACGGCGAGCCACCTGCCCTATCAGAAGAACGGGCTCAAATTCTTCGTCAAAGAGGGCGGCCTCGAAAGCAGCGACCTTTCCGAAGTGCTGGAGATCGCGGCAAAGGGAGAATTCCCTGCGGGCGGCGGCAAGCGGGAGGAAAGAAGCTATCTTCCCAAGTATGCAAACGACCTTGTGGAAAAGGTGCGCCTTTCAACGGGCATGGAGAAGCCTCTTGCGGGCAAGCGCATCCTCGTGGACGCGGGCAACGGCGCGGGCGGATTTTATGCCGACCTCGTCTTGAAGCCTCTGGGGGCGGACACGACGGGCTCGCAGTTTCTGGAACCCGACGGGAGCTTCCCCAACCACATCCCCAATCCCGAGAACGAGACGGCGATGCAGTCCGTCTGCGCGGCGGTCAAAGAGAACCATGCCGATTTCGGCATCATCTTCGATACCGACGTCGACCGTGCGGGGGCTGTCTCTTCGGACGGCGAGGAGATCAACCGCAACCGCCTCATCGCGCTCATTTCCGCCATTCTGCTGGAAGAGCACCCGGGCTCCTATATCGTCACCGATTCTGTGACGAGCGACGGTCTCGCGTCCTTCATCGCGGCGCACGGCGGCGTGCACCACCGCTTCAAGCGCGGGTATAAGAACGTCATCAACGAGAGCAAGCGCCTCAACGCGGAGGGCAAGTATTCCCCTCTCGCCATCGAGACGAGCGGTCACGCTGCCTTGAAGGAAAACTACTTCCTTGACGACGGCGCCTATCTCGTGACGCGGCTCCTCATCGCCCTTGCAAAGTGCGCGAAGGAAGGGAAGGACCTGACGGCGCTCATTGCCGACCTTCCCGAGCCTCGGGAGGCGGCCGAGATCAGGCTGAAATTTGTGCCCGGGTGCGACTTCAAGGCGCTCGGCGCAGGGCTCTTGAAGGATCTTCAGGCGTACGTCGGGAAAACGCCCTATCTTTCTCCCGCGCCGAATAACTTTGAAGGCGTGCGCATCAACTTCGACCAAGACCACGGCGACGGCTGGGCGCTCGTCCGCATGAGCCTGCACGAACCCATCCTCCCCATCAATGTGGAGAGCAACCGTACGGGCGGCAATCAGATCATTGCAAAGGAACTGTATGCCTTCCTTTCGGGCTACGAAAGCTTTCTTCTCACGGAAAATCTCAAAAACTATATCAAATAAGGAGTAACAATCATGGATCAGCTTACCATCAACGCCATCCGCATTCTTTCGGCGGAGGCCATTCAAAAGGCAAATTCGGGTCATCCCGGGCTTCCGCTCGGCTCTGCGCCCATCGCCTATACCCTCTTCCAGAATTTTCTGAAGTTCAACAACAAGGATCCCAAGTGGGACGATCGTGACCGCTTCGTGCTCTCTGCGGGCCACGGCTCCATGCTCGATTATTCCCTGCTCTATCTCTACGGCTACGGGCTCACCAAGGAAGACATCATGAACTTCCGTCAGCTCGGCTCCAAGACGCCCGGTCACCCCGAGTACGGTCACACCGTCGGCATCGAGACGACGACGGGCCCTCTCGGCCAGGGCATCGCAAACGCCGTCGGTATGGCGGTCGCGGAGGCGCACCTTGCGGCCGTGTTCAACCGCGAAGGCTTCCCCGTCGTCGATCATTATACCTACGCGCTCTGCGGCGACGGCTGCCTCGAAGAGGGCATCTCCTATGAAGCTTGCTCGTTTGCAGGCACGCACGAGCTCGGCAAGCTCATCCTCTTCTATGACGATAACGACATCACCATCGAGGGCGATACCGACATCACCTTCAAGGAAGACGTCGGCATGCGCTTTGCGGCGCAGAACTGGCAGGTGCTGCACGTCGATCTCGTCTCCCATCCCGACGACGTCGCTCTCATTGCGAAAGCGATCGAAGAGGCGAAGGCAGAAAAGAGCAAGCCTTCCATCATCATCTGCAAGACCAAGATCGGCTACGGCACCCCTCTTGAGGGCAGCCACAAGTGCCACGGTTCCCCTCTCGGCGTCGAGAATTTGCAAAAGACCAAGGAAAAGCTCGGCTGGCCCTGCACGGAGGCGTTCGACGTCCCCGCCGAAGTCTTTGCCCACACGGCAGAAGCGGGCGCGCGCGGCGCGGAGAAGGAAGCGGCTTGGAAGGCGATGTTTGCCGAATATGAGAAGGCATATCCCGAACTTGCCAAGGCATACAAGGCGGCAATGAGCGGCGAGATGGTCGATCTCACCAAAGTCGAAGACCTCTTCAAGTGGGAGAAGCCCATGGCGACCCGTCAGACTTCCTCCGTCGTCCTCAACAAGATCGCTGCCCTCGTG
>URMI01000026.1 GCA_900548845.1 uncultured Clostridia bacterium
CTGAAATTTTTATCGCGCTCGGAAAACGAGGTGTTCGCCCGCAACGTCGTGGCGGCGTTCGCCCTCCCGCTCGAGCCCACCCTTTCCGAACTTTCCGACGTCAAGACCGCTGTTTCGGAAGCGGTCACCAATTGCATCGTGCACGCCTATGAAGGGGAAGAAGACTGGGTATTAGTGGAGTGCGAGCTCGAAGGGAACAAATTACATATCACCGTCTCGGACAGCGGAAAAGGCATCGAGGACATTTCGCGCGCCCTCACCCCCTTTTATACCTCCTGCCCGGGAGAGGAGCGTTCGGGCATGGGATTTACCATCATGCAGACCTTTATGGATGAATTCCGCGTGACTTCCGTTTTGCACGAGGGCACGCGGGTCGAGATGACGAAATGCTTCGGCGGGACGGCGCAAGCCGATGCTCGATGAAAAGGAGACGCTGCGGCTCGTTGCTGCCGCCAAGGAAGGAGACGCTGCGGCAAAGGAAGCGCTCCTCGTGCACAATACCCCTCTTTTGAAGAGTATTTTAAGGCGCTATCTCAACAAGGGGGTGGAATACGACGATCTCTTCGAGCTTGCCTGCATGGGGCTTCTGAAGGCGATCTCGGGCTTTGACGAGCGCTTCGGCGTGCGTTTTTCGACGTATGCCGTCCCCATGATCGCAGGGGAGATCAAGCGCTTTCTGCGCGACGACGGAAGCGTCAAAGTCTCGCGCGCGCTCAAAAAGACGGCGCGCGACATCAACGCATTCATCGAGGAATATACGCGCGAGCACGGCGCGCAGCCGCCCGTCAAGGAGATCGCCGCCGCCTTTTCGATGGAAGAGAGCGAAGTCGTCTTCGCCCTCGGCTCTTCGCATATGCCCCTTTCCATCTACGAGGAAACTCCGCACAAGGACGGCAACTTGCAGCCCATTGCAGAAAAGCTCGCTTCTCCCGATACGCCCGAGGAGATGCTCGATAGGATGCTCTTGAAGCAGGCGATCGAAAAACTTCCCGAACGCGAAAAAAAGATCGTCGTGCTGCGCTATTTCCGCGATATGACGCAGAGCGAAGTTGCGCGCGTCGTCGGCGTTTCGCAGGTGCAGGTCTCCCGCATCGAGAGCAAAATTTTGACGCGCTTTCGCGAGGAGCTGGGAAGCTGAACGTTTCAGCCGAGCGGGACGACGTCCTCCCCTTTTCTCGTTTTCCACGCCCCGTGCGTGAAGTCGGGGATAGGAACGCCTGCGCCCGTGCGGATGGAACGTTCGGAAAGCGGCGTTATCACCATCCAGGCGGCGGCGTCGTAGACGTCGATGGGCATGGGTTTTTCTTCGAGCACGGCGCGGAAGAATTCGCGCAGCATGAGCATATCCATGCCCCCGTGGCCGCCCGTAAGGCGGCCTTTTTCGGCTTCTTTCCAGATCTCGGGGAGATATTCCGAGAACTTTTCCGCACTGTCGAGATACTTTCTCACCGATCTGTTCGGATCGAAGAACTCTTCGAGCCCGTCGTCGTCCAGAAGAACGGCGTTGAGCTCTTGCAGGCAGCACCCCTTTGTGCCGCGGACAGTGAATTCCCGCGAATAAAAGCGGGGCAGCGTCGTATCCAATTTCAAGGAGATGGTCGTGCCGTCTTCGCAGGTGATGAGGGTATTGACGATATCCCCCTGCGCAAACCGCTTGCCCGAAAGCGTCGGGTCGGGGTTGCGGGGATCGGAAGCAAACGTTTGGAGTCCCGCCGCTTTGGAGGCGACAGAAACAAGGCTCACCATGCGGTTGCCGCGGTTGATATTGAGAAGGCGGGCGATGGGCCCGAGTTCGTGCGTAGGGTAATTTTCGCAGTTGCGCGTGAGGTAGTTGTTGAGGCGGTAATGGCGGTTGACCCTTCCCCCCAGCACTTCCGCGCGGAGATCGTGGGCATACGCTCCATGGCAGTGCACGATCTCCCCCATCATCCCCCGCCTTACAAGGGCGGTCGAGAGGAGCTCGAATTTGCCGTAGCAGCAATTTTCCAGGAACATGAAGGGCGTTTTGGTCTCCTCGTAGACGCGGACGAGACTTTCGCAATCCTCCACCGCATAGGCGCCGCCCACTTCGAGCGCCGTCACTTTGCCCGCGCGCATGCTGTCGGCGGCGATCGTAACGTGCGATTCCCACGAGGTCGCAATGACGACGGCGTCTACCTCTTTCTCTTCAAGTGCTTTCCTATAGTCGGCATACCGCTTGGGAGCGCGGCCGCACGCCTTTTTGACGAACGCCGCCGCTTCTTCCATCCTGTCTTCATAGACGTCGGAGACGGCGACGATCTCCGCCTCTTCCATCTCGTTCATCATGGATGCGAGCGACTTGCCGCGGCATCCGAGCCCGATGAGGGCAACTTTTACTTTTTGCATATGATTCCTCCGTTGGTATCGTGAAGAGCTTCCCGCGCGGGGAGCTTCGTTTCTTTGCGCAGATAAGCGATCGAGCACACGCTGCAATAGCTTTCAAGGTCGGTCTCTCCGCGCAGGAGAAGTCCTTTCGCATTTTCTGTAAGCGGTTTCATCCCCTCCTCCAACGCGATGGCGTGAAGTTCGGCGGCGGAAAGCCCCGAGCGGATGCCTTCGCGGATGCGCTCCGTGATCTCAAAGACTTCGTGGACGGCGCGCCTGCCCTTCGTCCCCTTCCCGTGGCAGCTGTCGCAGCCCGCTCCTTCCGTAAGAAGAGAGCCTTCGGGGAGCGCGTAGGAAACCGTCTCGTCAGCATCCAAAAGGCGGGTCGTTATGCATTGCGGGCACGGCCGCTTTATGAGCCGCTGCGAAAGGATGCCCGAGAGCGCGTCCGAAAGGACGCCGTTCCCGATGCCCAGGTCGCGCATCCTTGTGACGGCGCCCGCGGCGGTCGGGGCGTGCAGCGTCGAGAGGACGAGCTTTCCCGCAAGCGCCATGCGGACAGTCTCTTCCGCCGTCTCTTTATCGCGGATCTCTCCCGCCATGATGACGTCGGGATCCTGCCGCAGCACACTCTTGAGGGCGTCGCCGAAACTCAGCCGTCCGTTTTCGGGCAAGGAAAGCTGCTGCGCGCCTTCGATGAGATATTCGACGGGATCTTCCACCGTGACGGCGGTGCGCCCCTCCGTAAGGAGCGCCTTGAGGATGCAGGCGAGCGTCGTCGATTTGCCCGAGCCCGTCGGTCCCGTCAGAAGCACGAGCCCGGGACGGGAGAGCATCCTTTGGATCGCCGCTTCCTCTTCGGGGAGGAACCCGAGCTCTTCCCGGGTGTACGGGCAGGTGCGCGGAAGGATGCGGAGCACGAACCGCTCTCCGAATACCGTCGGGAAGGAAGAGACGCGCACGTCGTAGTCGTTATCGTAAAAGCAAAAGCTCAAGCGCCCGTCCTGCGGCAGGCGGCATTCGGCGGCGTTCATCGAAGAGAGGACTTTCAGCCGCGCGCAGACGGCGGGATAGCCCGCCTTGGGGAAGACGATATGCTCTTCCCGTTCCCCGTCGATGCGGAAGTGCACGCGCACGAGCTCCTCTTCGGGCGAAAGATGGATGTCGCTCGCTTCGAACAGGGCGGCGGAGCGCAACAGCGCTTCCGTGAAGAGCACGGCGGGCGCGTTTTCGGGGATGTCGTATCTGGACGGCGGTTCCCCCATGCGGCGGACGGCGTCCTCTTCCTCCGCTTTGAGCCGTTTGAGCTCTTCCTGAAAATGCTCCTCTTTCGTCATTTCTGTCCTCTTTCCCCTCTTTGAACTGCGCCCGTTCGGCGGGCTGCCCGTTTGCCGCATGCAAAGGGGGAGCGACCCGAAGCGCTCCCCTCTCTTATGCGATAAAGTTTTCGAGCACCGCCATCAGCTCGTCCGAGACGACATGCTCGATGCGGCAGGCGTTCTCTTCGGCGACGTGCTCCTCCGCGCCCAGCTTGATGAGCGCCTTTGTGATCACGCGGTGGCGTTCATAGACGCCCTCTGCCTTCTTTTTGCCCGCTTCCGTGAAGGTGATGTTCCCCGTTGCGGGGTCGATCTCGATATATCCCTTGTCTTTGAGCAGGTTGACCCCGCGCGAGACGCTGGATTTTGCATAGCCGAGCTCTTCCCCCACGTCGACGGCGCGCACGTTGGCGTGCTCCCGATGCAAAAGCAGGATGGTCTCCAGATACATTTCTTCCGATTCTCTCGTCCGTTTGATCGCCACGGCGCACCTCCTTTTTGTCGATTATACCCCATTTTCTTTCAATTGTAAAGAGGTAGAGGAAAACTTGTCAAAAAAAGACGGCCTCTTGGGGCCGCCTTTTGTGCCGTTATTTTCTTACTTCTTCATAAGTGTATCCGCCGTTGCCGTCCGAGACGACCAGATAGCTCTTCGTCTCTCTTCCGCTGCCGACGCGGAGGAAGATATACTCTCTTCCGCGGTAGCTCTCCTTTTCAAAGGAGAAGCTTTCGCGCTTGCCGTTCTTTTCGGTGATCATCTCAAGTTCGGTCTCCCCTTTCTCTTCCTCGAAGGAGAAGGAACTTCTTTCCACCACGCGGCCGTTTTCGCGGATGAGATAGCTGTATTCGAGTTCGTGCTCGTCCTTTTCCGAGCTCTCGCTCTGTTCCACCCACACGGAGCGCCCGTCTTCGAGCGTCACGCGGAACTCGGTCTCGCTTTCATATTCATTGCGTTCGCGCTCGATCTCGCGGATGCCGCTGACGGGATATTCGATGCCTTCGATGATGAGGACGCCTTCGATCGCGTATTCCTCTTCTTCCTCATCGTCCCATCGGTCATCCCGGTCGTCGTCCCAGTCATCGTCAAAGTCGGGGATGAGTATCTTATTGTAGTGCATCTCGTACTTGGTGCTGCCGTTGAGACCGCTGTAAGAGATCTTCATCATCTCGTCGTACTCCGCGCGGCCGGAATCTGTGACCTCAACGGAATATCCGCTGCCGTTTAAAAAGCTGTCGACAAGCCCCATGTAGCCGTCGAGTTCGGGGAACGCAGAACCAGTTGTGTCGGGCGCTGCGGGCTCCGTGGGCTGAGGTTCGGGGGTTTCCTGAGGCGCTTCGGGGAGCGTCGTTTCGGGCGTCTGAGGCGTACTTTCGGGCGTCTGAGAGGGGTCGGGTGCTTCGGCTTTCATCGACTGGATGAGCATCCCCGCCGTCGCGGCGCTCACGCCGTAGACGGATTCGCTTGAAGCGGGGGTGTCGCTCGTGCCGCCGAGCGAGATGCCGCCCGTATTGCAGGCGGTCGCCCCGAGTGCAAGGGTGAGTGCAGAAGCTGCTAAAATGAGGGTGATCGTCTTTTTCATTGAAGTGTTCTCCTTAAAAATGATTGGGGGTTTGTTCCGGAAGTTTTTCCCTTTGCACCTATATAACAAACCGCCCCGCCCCGTTTGTTGGAAAAATAAGAAAAAAACCAAAAAAATTTTTTCCGCCCTTGACGAAGGGCAAAACTCTTGTTAAAATGGAGAAAGAAAAGATTTATTTTGCCGTTTCCCCAACAATCGGGAAGGCTTTGATTGTTTATAGTATGGAAGAGAGATGAAAGACGAACATTTGGAGAAAAACGTCGAGGCGCTCAGGCAGGGCAATACGCGGGCGTTCGACCTCATCTACGAGCGCACAAACCGCGCCGCATATTTTACCATCCTGTATCTCGTGCACGACAAGATGCACGCCGAAGACATCTTGCAGGAGACATACCTTCGCGCCATGCGTTCGCTTGCGCAGTACCGCGCAGGCACCAACTTCACGGCATGGCTGTGCACGATCGCCCGCTCGCTCGCGCTCAACCACCTCAAGAAAGCCAAGCGCGAAGTTCCCACCGACTTTGAGGCGGATGCCTATAAATACGGCACGCGTGAGGCGGAGATCCCCTATCTCTTCGATCTCGCCGCCCGCATCTTAACGCCCGAGGAGTACGAGATCGTCATGCTCTGTCAGGTGGCGGGTTATAAGCGGCGGGAAGTTTCCACGATGCTGGGCATCCCCATCGGAACGGTGACCTGGCGCAATAACGAAGCGCTCAGAAAGCTAAAAACACACTTGGAGGAGGACAACGCATGAAAGACATCAAAAAAATGCTCAAAGCGCAGGCAAAAGACGTCCTCCCGGACGAAAAACTCAGAGAGAGCATCAAGCAAGAGCTCGGCTATGATGCAGGGACGGCGGACGCGCTCGTCCTTGCGCGCGCCGACGGCGGTACCGAGGAGAAGAAGGGAAAACATAAGGTGATGATCCCGCTCGTCGCGATCGCCGTCATCCTGCTCGTGCTTGCCATCGTGCTCCCTCTCGCCCTTCCGGGAAGTTCGCCTACGGTACTTCCGGGCGGCAATAAGTTTGCAGATATCACGAACGCGGACTCCTTTTATGCGTACGGCGCAGCTTCCGTGGGTTCCCTTCTCGCTTCCGAAAGCGATGCTTCCCCCGTCCGCGCGATGAAGGACGGGGCTGCGCGGGAAGAGAAGCATATCGAAACGGTCAACCGCTATATGGCGCTCGTCGAGGGGCTTCTGAGCGAAGACGCCATCGAGACGACCGCCGTCGAAGGCAATGAGGAATATCGATACGGCATGAAGATCGGCTATACCGACCTTTTGGGCAACGCCGCGCACTACACCCTCTACTACAACAAGCACTTTTTGAATGCCAATCAGAAGGAGGAGGACGAAAAAGAGGAAGAGTATGCGATCGAAGGCGTGCTCGTTGCCGAAGGCAGGACTTATCCCGTCAGCGGCAATTACGAGACGGAGAGCGAAGAAGACGAAACGGAAGGCGAGCTCTTCTTCCGCGCCTATCTCGATGAGGCGAAAAGTGCGTATATCGAAGTGACGCAGGAGTACGAATCGGAAAACGAGGACGGCGAGCAGGAAGTTGAACGCGAATACGTCTATTCCCGCTATGAAAACGGGAAGCGCGTCGAGCGCACCACCGTCGAATATGAGTCGGAGGAGGGCGAGCTCGAACTCAAACTCACCATCGAGCAGGAAAACGTGCGCGACGAACTCGTCTTCGAAAGCGCGCACCGCGATGGAGAGACGGTGCTTCTTGCCGAAGGGAAGCTCTCGGGCGAGGACGTCCGCTTTATCGTCTATATCCGCGAGGGCGGCTATCACTACGTCTTTGATGACGGCAGCTCTTCCGATCACGACCGCTACGACGACGATCACGACGATGACGATCGGGACGATGATGACGATGATGACGATGACGACCGCCCGTGGCGCACCCGCGGCTCCGCATCGGTGTGACAGTTGAGATCCTTTGACGGGAAACTCCGTCAAAGCTGAAAGAATTGATATGACAGAGATCAAGGAAAGGCCTCCCGTGCTTGCGCATCGGGAGGCCTTCCTCACAGATAGGGGGACATCTGATTTATCCTTCCTCACACCGTTCGATGGATTTTATAAACGGATTATTTTTCATGATCTCCTGAAGCTGCGCGGAAGAATATTCCTCATCCGTGTTCAGTGTGGCGTGATATAAAGTTTCGCCGCCCTTCCGCTCGATGATCAATCGGTTAAATCGATCTGTCTGGAAAAGTTCTTTTACTTTTCCGCATTCCTCCCCTCCGTTGACAAAGCATATTTTTATTTGGAAATACTTCTTTGTACGGAATATGCGGCAGTTGAGATGGAACAGACACTGTACTGCGATAATAATGATGGTTGCTCCCAAAGCGACTATATATAACCCGGCGCCTGCCGCCATCCCCACGCCGGAAGTTGCCCACACGCCTGCTGCAGTAGTCAGCCCGTGTATTTCATGCTTGCGGTATATGATGATGCCCGCGCCGAGGAAACCGATGCCGGAAACGATCTGCGCCGCCACACGCGAAGCATCAGCCTCGATACTATCTCCGAAACCGTATTTTGATACCACCATGATCAACGCCGAACCGACGCAGACGATCGTGTGCGTCCGTATGCCTGCTTCCTTGAATCTAAGTTTGCGCTCATAACCTATGGCAAAACCCAGTATAACAGAAACAAGAATACTGATGAGATATTTCAATTCTTCAAGCATTTCTTAGTTCCCTTTTTTCTCTATCAGAACCGCAGAGTTTGCTTTATTGTATCAAAAAGCCTATGAGCGATCTGCTCCATACCACGATCGCCCGGATGAACGGCAACTCCGACATTTTCAAACTTGCCCACCGCCTTCATCGTATCGTCGCTTCCAAGGTCATGGATTTGTACGAAATAGTAATTCTTTTCCCCTGCGAGTTTTTTTACGAACGTATCGAAGGCAGCGTGTTCCCAAAACAGATCTGTGCATATAACAGTTTTTCCGCCTGCGGCGAGTTTGCCCGCAAGATATGTGTAACTTTCTTCAAACTGTTCTATTCTGTCAAAAAGGCGCGCGTTCTCGCCCAGCCTTATCACGGCTATATCGGCGGGATATTCTATCGCGCTTTTATACTTTCCGTGAAGAAGCGAAATATCGCAGGAACGCTCCCATTCGCTTAAATTCGCGATACAATATCCGCACTTTATCCCGATCCCATTCATCAACGCGACAAGCTTGTGAACATAGTCGTTCTGACGGGCCGAAGCCGCCATTCCCCAATCGCCGTACCACCCGAGCCCGGGGGCGGGCGCATGCCGCGTTATCGAATTGCCGAGAAATAAAATCCTGAATTCCGCGCCGCTGTCATCACAGATACAAACGCTTTCTTTCTCACTCAGCTGCCCCGTTGCAGGAACAGAATTCAACGAAAAATCATTTGAGACATCCACTTCACATCATCTCCGATACAAGCATATTAAAACTGAGAAATCCCGGATGCATAAACGGCTTGCCGCTGTCAGGATGATAACTTTCAAACAGATCGCCGTACCTTTCAAGTGAATTTTCCATCAGGGCAACCGTACGTCGGGCAACCTCTTTTGAAAGTTCTGTCTTGCCATAATTTTTCAGCCCTTGATAGACGCAGTAATTTGCCACCGTCCAAACGGGGCCGAGCCAGTTTGACGGATTGCCTCTGCTGTTTTGAAGGCAATACATTTTTTCGTTCGACGCAAGCGTTCTTATGCCGTAATTTGCCAGAAAGGAATCGTCTGCCGTCAGGTGGGTGCACATTCTTTCTGCGTGTTCGGCGCTGCATATTCCCGCGTACATAGGCAAAAAACAAGCCCATATCCGGATCTTGAGCGGCATGCTTTAGATCGGAA